>NZ_JBEPMO010000014.1:0-64393 GCF_040545805.1 Moheibacter stercoris | reverse complement strand
CTTCCCATTCCGAACAGAGAAGTTAAGCCTGCCAGCGCCGATGGTACTACGAAAGTGGGAGAGTAGGTCGCCGCCTATCTTTTATCAAATCCTCAACAGTAATGTTGGGGATTTTTTTTTGCTATATACTTAAGGCTCTAAGGTGTAATCTATATACGATTATTGACAAAATAAAATGGATCTTCCCATTCCGATCCGCCGCGGCGGATAAGCCTGCCAGCGCCGACCCCGATAGTTATCGGGGCTACGAAAGTGGGAGCCCTTCGACAAGCTCAGGGTAAAATACAGTCGCCGCCTATCTTTTATCAAATCCTCATCTGCTTACGCAGATGGGGATTTTTTTTTGCTATATACTTTGGTAGTAAGTATCAAGTATCAGGTAGATCCTTCGCTTCCCGATAGCTTATCGGGACAGGATGACAAGAGGCTGGTCCTTCGACTTCGCTCAGGAACCGGTCTACTTACCGAAACTGCGTTTCTCCTCTTAATATCAAATGTTCTGGATGACAAGTGGCTGGAAGTAATTCCTTCGACTCCCGATAGCTATCGGGACAGGATGACATGAAGTAGGAAGTTTTTCTAATCAGAAATCTAAAATCTTAAATCACAAATTTATTTAAGTTCGCGGCAGGGATGGGCGTGGAAACCCCGCAGACGACAAAGGAGACGAGGAGTTGCAACAGACAGCCCGGTCTCGTTGGCTTTTGACTTCTTTATAATCCTTACTTGTCTATCCAACGAGAGCCGCCCAAATCATCCTTTTATTTATTTTTTTCTAAATAGGATTTTATTGCGTTTTGAAGAGATTCAAATCCGATGTCTTGGATGTTGATTTCTCGTTTTGGAATCCATTTAATTTCTTGAATTTCGGACTCTTCGAGTATGATTTCCCTGGAATCTGGCAATTTTGCGGTGAAAATCAAATCCTCTGTTTTATAAGGTATTCCTTTGTATAAATAATTGTTGGGTTGGGATTTGAAGTACTGAAAATTTTCTGGTTGTAATTCTAGATTTAGTTCTTCTTTGAGTTCTCTTGCGCAAGTTTCTTCTGCTGATTCGTCGGGATCGGTAAAGCCGCCGGGAAGGTCTAACATGCCCAATTTGGGTTCTCTATTGCGAACCGTGAATAGAATATTGCCTTCTTTTTCTATGATAACGGCAACAGCTGCTGCTACATTTTGGTAATAAACCATTCCGCAATCAAAGCATTCGAATCGTCGATTATTTTCAAATTGGCAGTTTTGAGAGGAACAATTCGAACAAAATTTAAAATAATTCATTTTCTAAAGATTCAGGTTAATTTGGTTTCAAACTTCTAAACTTGTTGGGTAAATTTAGGTAAATTTGTGAAAACTGAATAGGATGAAGCAAGTAGGAGAAAAAGCACCTGAATTTGAAGGAATTGATCAAGATGGAAACAAAATTTCATCGGTAGATTATGTTGGAAAGAATTACGTTTTATTTTTCTATCCCAAAGCTAGTACGCCAGGTTGTACGGCGGAAGCTTGTGATTTACGCGACAATGAAGAATCTCTAAAGGCCAAGGGATATTCGATTATTGGTGTAAGTGCAGATTCTGTTAAGCGTCAAAAGAATTTCGCAGAAAAGAATCAATTGTCCTATCCGTTGCTTGCAGATGAAGATAAGAAGATCATTGAAGCATTTGGGGTTTGGGGGCCTAAAAAGTTTATGGGTCGAGAATTTGATGGAATTCATCGGACAACTTTTGTCATCAATGAAAATGGGATTATTGAAAATGTAATTACCAAAGTCAAAACCAAAGCGCATGCTGAGCAAATTTTGGCTGAAATAGAAAATAAGTAAAATAAATTTACAGCGACGCACATTGTCACTTTAATACCTTACTTTTGAATTACCAACTTAGAAAGAATATTAATATAGAAAAATAACGAATATGAGCGATTTAGATAATAAGAAGAAAGCATTGCAATTGGTTTTGGATAAAATGGACAAAGCCTATGGTAAAGGAACTGTAATGCGTATGGGTGATAGTGCCGTAGAAGAAGGAATTGGAGTGATTCCAACAGGATCTTTGGGATTGGACATTGCGTTGGGCATTGGTGGATATCCAAGAGGACGTGTGATTGAAATTTACGGTCCAGAATCATCGGGTAAAACTACCTTGACCTTGCATGCGATTGCAGAAGCTCAAAAAGCTGGTGGAATAGCTGCTTTTATCGACGCAGAGCATGCTTTTGACCGTATATATGCAGAGAAATTGGGAGTTGACGTGGAGAATTTAATTATTTCTCAACCCGATAATGGTGAACAAGCATTGGAAATTGCGGATAATTTAATTCGCTCTGGAGCTATTGATATTATCGTGATTGACTCGGTTGCTGCTTTGACGCCAAAAGCGGAAATTGAAGGAGAAATGGGTGATTCTAAAATGGGATTGCAAGCTCGTTTGATGTCTCAGGCTTTACGTAAATTAACGGCTACCATCAGCAAAACAAAATGTACAGCGATTTTCATCAATCAGTTGCGTGAGAAGATTGGTGTTATGTTTGGAAATCCAGAAACGACAACGGGTGGAAATGCCTTGAAGTTTTATTCGTCTGTTCGTTTGGATATTCGTCGAGTTTCCCAAATTAAAGTGGGGGATGAAGCAGCTGGTAATCACGTTCGCGTAAAAGTTGTAAAAAATAAGGTTGCTCCTCCGTTCCGTCAAGCTGAATTTGACATCATGTTTGGAGAAGGAATTTCCAAAGTGGGAGAAATTTTGGATGTGGGTGTCGAAAAAGGAATCGTTCAGAAAAGTGGTTCTTGGTATAGCTACAGCGAAAATAAATTGGGCCAAGGACGCGATGCTGTAAAAGAATTATTGAAAGACAATCCAGAATTATCAGAAGAATTAGAAGAAGCAATCAAAGTTGCGATTAAAGAAGGATAATTTTGTTGAAATCAATTATATAAATAGAAAAGCTGCTCAATTTGAGCAGCTTTTTTTGTCGATTAATTGTATAATCATCTCATTTATACGGAAAAGCGTAATTTTTTTTATTTTTTTTATTCTACTTTTAGGGAAGCGAAAAACGAAAATCAATGAAAAAATTTACCTTATTAGCTATGGGGCTCTTTATGGGAGTCGCATCAGCACAAAATTCCGGATTTGAAGAAGGGGAAATCCTAGTTCGGCTCACAGAAGGAACTAATCCCGAACAATTCTTTTCGAGAAATGCCAATGTTGTCATCTCTCAAGATGCAGAACAAATTTCCAAAGTATTGAATATTTGGAGAATTAAAGTCAATACAAATTCATTTACTGAAAAGCAGGCAGTAAGGGAAATGTATAAAGATGCCAACATTATTGATGCCCAGTTGAACCATCATATCTCTTTGAGAAATGAACCGAATGATCCTCGTTATGGTCAACAATGGCAATATTACCAAGCCAATGATCGTGATATTGATGCAGATGAAGCTTGGGAAATTACCACAGGTGGTACTACAGCCGATGGAAAAGAAATTGTAGTCGCTGTGTTGGACGATGGTGTCAATGCAAACCATCCAGATTTAGCAGCAAATTTATGGGTCAATTCGGGGGAGATTCCTGGTAATGGGATTGATGACGATGGAAATGGATTTATAGATGATGTACATGGATGGAATTTTTCCTCAAACTCACCCAATATCAATACGATGGGTTGGCATGGAACTCCAGTTTCAGGAATTGTTGGAGCTGTAGGAAATAATGATGTAGGTGTTGCGGGAGTAAATTGGGACGTGAAAATTATGACCATTATTTATGCTGGAGTTTTGGAATCACAAGTTATATCGGCCTATGATTATGCGTTACAAGCAAGATTGGCCTATAATGAAACCAATGGAGAAGAAGGAGCATTTGTCGTTGCAACGAATTCCTCTTGGGGAATTAATATGGGGCAGCCTGATGATGTTCCATTATGGTGTGAGTTTTACAATGCAATGGGAGAAGCTGGGATTTTAAGTCCAGCGGCTACAGCCAATGCTAACTTTAATATTGATGTTGTTGGTGATTTGCCAACGGCTTGTTCAAGCGAATACATGATAGCTGTTACCAATACCAACCAAAGTGACGTAAAAGTCAATCAAGCTGGATATGGTGCAACAACCATTGATTTGGGAGCTCCAGGTGAAAATGCGTATACCTTAACTTCTAATAATTATGGTGGTTTTGGTGGAACTTCTGGTGCTACGCCTCATGTAACGGGTACAGTTGCTTTGTTGTATTCAGCACCTTGTAATAGTTTTGCTGCCTTGGTAAACGATGATCCAGCGGAAGCTGCGAGAAAAGTTCGTGACTATATTTTTGAAGGTGTGGATCCCAATGCTTCATTGCAAGGAATAACCGTAACTGGTGGAAGACTGAACGTAAACAATGCCTTGCAATTGTTGATGGACGAATGTGAAGATTTGAAAGTGGAAGATTTGAATTATGCTGAACAAGTTGAAATATATCCAAATCCAGCATCTCAAGTTTTGAATATTTCGAACAAAGAAAATAAAGCAATTGAAATTGTAGAAATCTTTTCGATGGATGGGAAATTGGTAAAATCACAAATCAATGTGATGGGAAATCAGATTCAACTATCTGAATTACCAGCAGGAGTTTACAAGGTTCGAATCAAATTCCAAGGAAAAAAAGGTTTGGTTACCAAAAAACTAATCAAGAAATAAACAGAGTAATAAATACAACTATACACACATTTAACCTTTTCAACAAGCGATTGTTGGGAAGGTTATTTTGTTAAATTCAATTCGAAAATAATGGAAACTCTTAAATTGAATTATCTTGCAAACTTAAAATTCAATGCATGTTGAACACAGATGTATTAGTGATTGGTTCAGGAATTTCTGGACTTTCCTATGCGATAAAAATTGCTCAAAAATTACCTGACGCAAAAATAACCATCGTAACCAAAGCAGATGATGACGAATCGAACACCAAATATGCGCAAGGTGGTGTGGCTGTTGTTACAGATTTTGAAAATGATAGTTTTGAAAAACATATTGAAGATACGCTACGAGCAGGCGATGGTTTATGCAAAAGAGAAGCCGTTGAAGTCGTTGTAAAAGAAGGTCCTGTTCGATTCAAAGAAATTGTTTCATGGGGAGCCCAATTTGACAAAAGCGATATTGGAACCTATGATTTAGGACGCGAAGGTGGTCATACCGAAAATCGAGTAGTTCATCACAAAGACATAACCGGTTTTGAAATTGAACGAGCTTTGCTGGCTGTGGTTGAGAAAACACCTACGATAACCTTGCTACCACATCATTATGTGATTGATTTGATTACCGAACATCATGTGCCCAATGCAGAATTTGATACGGAAAATCTGAATTGTTTTGGGGCTTATGTATTGGATTTAGCTTCTCAAAAAGTCAAAAGATTTACCTCCAAAATAACCTTAATGGCAACTGGCGGATGCGGGCATGTGTATAAAAACACCACCAATCCCGTGATTGCAACCGGAGATGGAATTGGATTGGCGCATAGAGCAAAAGCCAAGATTTCGCATATGCAATTCATTCAGTTTCATCCGACTGCTTTGTATAGCAATCGTTCGGGACAATTGTTTTTAATTTCTGAAGCCGTTCGTGGATTTGGAGCGAAATTAAAAACCATGAATGGGGAACCCTTTATGCACAAATACGATGAGCGAGAAGAATTAGCATCGCGTGACATTGTGGCTCGCGCGATTGACAACGAAATGAAAGAACGAGGAGAAGATTATGTTTGTTTGGATTGCCGTCATTTGGATCAAGAAAAATTCCTCGCACATTTCCCCAATATCTATGAAAAATGCAAAGAAGAAGGATTGGATATGTTCAAAGATTTGATTCCCGTGGTTCCTGCATCGCATTATTTATGCGGCGGAATTGATGTGGATTTGGAAGGGCAATCTTCGATCAAAAATATGTTTGCAGTGGGCGAATGTACCAATACTGGCTTGCATGGAGCCAATCGTTTGGCGTCTAATTCTTTGTTAGAGGCCATGGTTTTTGGACATCGTGCTGCTATGAAAACGGTTGAATTATTGCAAGAAAGTCAATTTCATTTCGACAAAATTGAGTCAGTTCCAGAATGGAATGATGAAGGGTTGCAAGTCACCAAGGAAATGGTTTTGCTGAATTATTTGAAAAAACAATTGCAAATCATGATGAGTGATTTGGTGAGTATTGTTCGATCCAATGAACGTTTGGAATTGGCCAAAGTTCGAGAAGAAGAAATTTATCGTTCGGTCAAAGAAATTTACAAAATGAATGTTCTTTCGCCTCAACTTTCGGAACTGAGAAATTTGGTAAGTGTTGCTTGGTTAATCATCACACAAAGCCAAGAACAAAAGGAAAATAGAGGTGCGTTTTTTAATAAGGATTTGGAGTAGATGAAAATCTTAGTATTTGTTTCATTATTGATATTATCAAAATTCGTTTTAGCTCAAAATGAAGTTGAAAATAAAATGTTCATTCCAATAATTCCAGGATGCGAGAATATTCAAAATCCTTCCAAAGAATTAACGGATTGCCTAGAGGATAAATTAAGCGAACTTATTCATCAAAATTTGGATAAAGAAAATTTAAATAGATTGCTACGAAATGTAGGAGACAAAAAAGCTTATACCAAATTCAAGTTTACAATTACCAAGGAGGGAAAAATAAATAATTTGAGTTTAGTAGATGAAACCGATATGAACCTATTTCTGGAGATTAAAAAAGCAATTGTGAAAATAAATAAAAACTATATTTTTCAACCTGCAACCTATAACGGCGAAATCATCAATTTTTCCTTTAATTTGCCTTTTAGGTATACCATTAAATAAATAAGAACGTTCATGTAATGAAAAATTTTATCGGTTTATTACTACTTATTCTATGTGTTCAAACAGGATTCGCTCAAGAACAACCTTGCGTAGAACCCAAACGATCAAAATATTCTACCGGACCACATCCTAAAACCTCACCCATATTTCCTGGTTGTGAATCATTCAAAGAAGAAAATAATTCATTGAATTCCTGTTTTGGGAGAAAATTAAGCCAATTAATTGCTGAAAAATTGGATAAAAAAGTTGTTGGTGAAATTTCAGAAAGTTCAGTTTATTATAAGAATAAATTATCTATTTTAATTGAATCAAATGGGATATTGAAATTTAGATTTTTCAATCGATTAAATACAGCTTTTGAAAATAAATTAGTCCAAAAATTAAAGGAAATTTCAGAGGAAGTTGTAGTTCGTCCCGCCAAATATGAGGGGAATTATTGTGCTACATTTACCTACTCATTGCCTTTAACAATTGAATTGTCAGAAGATGAAATTTCTTCTAAATAAACTATAGATTAAATCATGAAATTATTTATCCTTAACTTTTTACTCCTTTTTTTATTCAGTTATACTATAGCTCAAAAACCATTTGAAATCAATTCAAATGGTGAGTTGTCACAATCCAACTACGAGAAATTACTGAAGTCGAGAGACTACGAAGCTGTATCTGCATTTGATACAGTTAATAAAAATCCCTTATTGATTTATGCGATATATGTGAAAAAGGGTAAACTTGGAATTTTAGATCACAAAGGGAAAGAAATATCGGAAGCTAAATATGATCGTATTTGGGGACTTCAGAAAGATCCCGTTTTGGGAGTTAATTTTTACCCTGATTATTACATTGTCCAAATTCATGACAAAGCGGGCGCGATTTCCAATACTGGAAAAGAAATAATACCAATGAAGTATCATTATATTTCGTATGGCAAACGATTAACAGACAAATTTGAGAATGTTAACTATTTTGTGGCGAAAACTGAAACAGGTGATAAATATTTGAATATACAAGGAAATGAAATTTCCAAACCAGAAAATCCCATAGAATCTGTTTCAAATTCTCCCTATAATCCACCAGTAGTTAAAGCTAAAACATTCACAGATGAAAATCCTTTCGGGAATGTCATCAGAAAATTAGGAAAATTTGGTGTTGTAGAATCTAAAATCGAGGGAAAATACAAACAAGGAGTTGTCAATTTAGAAACCAAGAAATTACTAATTCCTATTGAATACGGTTATGTGTCAATTGATCGCTTTCAGCGATTCATAGCTGGAAATTATAAACCTGAAAACTTTGCCTTGTATGATACGATAGGCGTAGCTTTGAAAAAAGAGTATGAAAAAATTGAGGAAATTAATGGAATTTATTTTTTCACAAAGAATTCGAAAATTGCTTATTTCGATAAAGATTTGAAGCAATTATCAAACTTTGAATATGAGGATTATGCATTCTACTCTAAAAATCGAATTCTAACATATAAAGGAGGTAAGAAAGGGATGATCGATTTAGAGGGAAATATCATTATACCTTTTGAATACGATAATTTGAATTTTATCACCTATCAAGTTGGAACTACATTAGACCGAGAACCTCTAATTCGTGCTACAAAAAATCGGAAAGATGGTCTGATTGATTTCAATGGGAATATCTTAATCCCAGTGGAGTTTGATAGATTGGATACCCAAATTGCAGCAAGAGAAAAAGAATTGAAATACAGAGGATCTGGTCAAATGATGCCTGTTGACCATACAATAACCGAAAATAATCAGTATTTTATAGTAAAAAAAAATGGGAAATATGGTTTGTACGGTAAAGATTATTCCATTTTATTGCCAGTTGAATTCAGTGAAATCCTCAAAGCTGATAAAGGTGATTTTGTACATATTATACAGCGCGATAACCAAAAAAATCGAAGTGAAGGACTTTTTAATGTGGTAAAAAAAGAATTTTTATTTGACGTTAAACCATTCGCTGACTATACATTTAAATATGGTCGATATATTCTTTCCAAAAAAGATGGGAAGTTTGGATTATATGATTTAGAAGGTAATCAAGTTATTTCATACCAAGAAAAAGAAATTTCAGGCTTAAATATAATATTCAATGGGTTGACACAATTTTACAATTATAGTAAACCGAAAAATGCTGTTTTGTATATGGGTCAACATGGTATCACAAGTGGCTTCGTTGAAGTTGATTCATTTTAAATAATAAATTCTATTTTAGTGAAATGATAAGCATGAAATTAAAAATTTACTTTTTAGCTCTTATTTTCCCAATTATTCTTCTTGCTCAAGAACAACCAGAAATAATTCTTTTGGAAAAATTCACAGCTAGACAAGTAGGCCAAATGGCTATTTTTCCAGGTTGCGAAAATGTAGACCCTAGCGATAAAGCAAAATTAACCCAATGTATGTCGCAGAAATTGAATGAACAATTGGGGGATTATCTTTCAAATTTTAGTGACAAATTTGCTGATGATGGTTTTAGTACTGCCTATGCAAAAGTTCGTTTTGTGGTAAATAAGGAAGGGAAAATTATTGAAGTGGAGGCGCTTCAAGATTCGACTACTTCAGAAGCAAACCGAAGATTGGGTAAAGCCTCCGAAATAGCATTGGTGAAATTTGCTTCAAAACTTCCTCACATACATCCCGCTTTATTGGAGGATGATGGAACACCTGTGAATTTGCAATTTGATTTACCTGTCACCTTCAAATCTACTGGAGGTGGTTTGAATAGAATGAAGTGGAAAGAACTTACGCTATTCACACTAAAAGATGAGGGATCAACCATAGAAATTAGAGAGTTACGAGATAAGCCAAATGCTTATATAGCCTATGATACAACCCATAATAAAGAAGTTAAATTAAAAGAATTCAACTCTTTGCAAGAAGTATTTTCTCCAGAGTCCTATCAATCAAAACTTAAGCCATGGGGAGAAAGACAATTAATGTCCGAAAAGCGATTCGGTCGTCAGCACATCAGAATTTATTATTCTGCCGCAGATCAAAATTCCTTCGACATCTTTTCCGTAGAGAACGATCAAGAAAAATTAAGGGAAACTGTGAGTTTTGAGGAACTTCAAGTAAGTGATTTGTATTGCAAGGTTCTCATAAGAAATTAAATTCGTTTACATTTCTTCCAGGATTGTTTAAAAGGAAATATTCCCCAGAATCAACTTGTTAAATTCCAATGATGAGTGGAATAAATCTCATGATGGAATGAATATTTCGATACATTTGTTTTTTCGATTCCTATGAAATTCAATTTCGTTTTTTTATTATTTCTTTTTTTCCTTTCTGCGGTTAGTGCGCAAGAGCAACAACTCTATTCGTCTCAGAAAGTTCATTCTATGCCCATCTTTTCTGGATGTGAAAAACATGATCCAACCGATAGAAAGTTGATGAACAATTGTATTTCGTCTCAATTGAGTTTGAAATTATTCAAATCCTTAAATGGTTTTGATGAAGTTATGAGACAAAGTGGATTTGAAACTGCTGAAACTTTGATACAATTTGTTGTGTCCAAAGAAGGAGTCATCATAGATATCCGTGCATTGGAAGGAGGAAATCCCATTTTAGGAGATGCAGTCGTAATGGCATTTGAGCAAATCGCCATGGAACTTCCGCCAATTCAACCCGCAAAATTAAAGGATGGAGAAGCTGTAAACATTGTCTTTCAATTGCCATTTGAATATCGAGTTGCCAAAACCAGAGAATCCAAACCTAATTCTACATTTCCGGTAGAAGAAATTGTTTTGTTTACCTTAAATTCAGAGAATAAAAGTCCGCGTTACGAAGTTCGTTTGTATAAAAACAAAGACATAAAAGTTTACGAAGTCAACGACCAAAAGGATATCTTCTTGGGCAAATACCTGACGTTGTATGAATTGGAAAAGTCTGAACCTTTTAAAACCTTAATAGAAAACGAACGAAAGTCAAACAGAACCTTGGTTACAGAAGGGACAATTGACAATGAATTCTATCAAATTGTCATTCACAATCTTTTTCAAAGTCCAAGCAAAAAATCGGTGTTTGTTGAAGTTTTAAAAGAAGTCAATGGGAAATTTAAATCGGTAGAAAAATTTGAAAAGGAAGAAGAATTCAATCAATCTCCTTATGCGCCTTTGATTTATAGAAATAAAGGTTGATGAGTATTTTATAAATGAGATATTCAAATTCCTAAAATCCAACTATATCTATTATAATCAATAATTTACTACTCAAATTCTGTTAAGAGATGTTTAGGAAGCGTTAAATTTCCAAAAAAATCCACCAGAGATTTTCAATATACTTTTTACTTTCTTGGAAACGCAGTATTTTTGCCGCTCAAAATAGAAAAAAATGTCAGGAAAGATTACCTTAACAATGATTAAACCCGATGCAGTTCAAAACGGACACATCGGAAATATTTTAGCAGATATCACCAATGCAGGTTTCAAAATCAAAGCAATGAAATTGACTCAATTGTCAAGAAGAGATGCAGAATTGTTCTATGCAGTTCACAAAGAGCGTCCTTTCTTTGGAGAATTAGTTGACTTCATGATTTCTGGTCCTATCGTTGCTGCAGTTTTAGAAAAAGACAATGCAATCGAGGAATTCAGAAACTTGATTGGAGCAACCAATCCACAAGAAGCTGCTGAAGGAACAATCCGTCAGAAATATGCTGAATCTATTGCTGCTAACGCAATCCACGGATCAGATAGCGACGAAAACGCAGAAATCGAAGCTGCTTTCCATTTCTCAACAAGAGAAGTTTACTAAAAAGCACTTTTCCTATAAGACCATAGCCGTTGAGACATCAACGGCTTTTTTTATCTTTAACCCAAAACGAACCAATGGATAAACGAAGATGTGGTTGGGTAGGAAAAGAACAAATCTATATCGACTACCATGACCAAGAATGGGGAAGACCCGTTAGAAATGATGCACAACAATTTGAATTCTTAATATTAGAAACCTTTCAAGCGGGACTTAGCTGGATTACTGTTTTAAGAAAAAGAGAGAATTTCCGCAAAGCATTAGACAATTTTGACTACCATAAAATTGCTCAATATGGAGAAGAAAAAGTTCAAGAATTGATGCAAAATGAAGGCGTCATTCGCAACCAATTAAAAGTTAGAGCTACGATTACCAATGCACAAGCGTTTATGAGGATTCAAGAGGAATTCGGATCATTTACTGACTATATATGGGGTTTTGTAAACCATGAACCCATCGACGGAAAACGAAAATCTTTACAAGACGTTCCTGCCAAAACAGAACTATCAGATGCCATCAGCAAAGACCTTAAGAAACGCGGGTTTAAATTCGTTGGTAGTACCGTTGTGTATGCGCATATGCAAGCTACTGGCCTTGTAAATGACCACGTTACTGATTGCTTTTGTTATGTTAAAAAATAAATCGAGACGCAACCAAAAGTAAAATACTCATCTTATAGAAAACTAATTAATCTAATTATGCATATTACCAACAAAATTACTTTATTCTTTACTTCAATTTTGGTCTTCTTATTCATCATTCAATGTTCCAATGATGATGGATTATTTCAAGAAAATTTTGACGAATCAATGGTGTATACTTCTTTGGAAGATCTACAGCTAGAATTGCTTCAAAATGATACCATCCAATTTGACTTACCAACAGACGAAACAGATACTACATTTCAAACACCAGGAGGAATCCGATTGATTTTTCCACCCAATAGTATAGTTCCGATTGGTGGTGGAAATGGAGATGGGGGATCTGGCGGAGGAGGAGAAACTCCTGTACCCCCATATACGGTTTATGTAACGGAAATTTATAAACGAGGTGATTTTGTAAGAAATTATTTTCAAACCTATCAAGAAGAGTTTCCTTTGGTGTCTGGAGGAGCTTTCAGTGTTCTTGTAAGAGATGCAAATGGAAATTTGATGAGTGTTGAGAACGTTCAAGCTTTTGTACCGTATAAAACCAAAGCGACAGGATATGTAAACGACATGAATGCATTTCAATTTGTTGGAATTCCGACTTTGCCTGGATACGCTAGCAATAGCTCCGAAATTCAAGTTCCCATTGTGTACGACCCAACTTCAGGTCCAACAGGAGAATTTCATCACGCCAATATAGCATTAGGATGGAACCATATCGGTAGCCGTCTAAACATGACCGAATCTACCCAAATCACGGTCAAAGTTACCAATGCACCCGATTATTTTGATACGCGCGTATTTTTTGTGATGGACGACTTTACCATGATTACTGAAATTTATACGATTGAAGGTGACCAATTGAAAACGCTTTTGGAAAGCGTGCCTAAAAATGCAACTGGAAAATTGATTGCGATTTCCTTGATTGAGGATCAATTGTTTTTCGCATCGCAAGATATTACGATCAATGGAAATGACCATTTCGATTTGACCGTCGCTCCTGGAACTCTAGAAGAACTCCAAGCTTTGCTTGAAACAATAGATTAATTCTGCCTCACAGAATAGTGAAAATCCCCGAATTTTTATTTAATATGAAAGTTTGGGGATTTGTTTTTTAATTTGAATTTCTTTTATGACGATTGCCTCGTTTCAATAGTTGAATTTTTAATCGTATTGAATCATAAACCAATCCGATTAATAATACTACGCAAGGAATTAATAAGATGTGTAAGCCTAATTCAGAATATAAAAGTGCAGACAAAATTCCTCCAAGAAAGAAACACCCAATAATCGAAACTCTCAATTCAATCGAGGATAATAATTTCTTACGCTTTTCAGATTTATGAAAAAATAACTGAGAAATTTCGATGCCTAAATCGGTGAATAATCCAGTTAAATGAGTTGTTCTTACGACTGAATTTGAAATCAAAGTTACCAATGAATTTTGGAGCCCCATTGCAAATAGTAAAATATAGGCGATGACATTGGGTGCGTGGTCTAACAAGTAATTTCCGCCTATTGCTACGATCAAAAGAAGACTAACTTCAATTAAAATGGGAGCGACAAATATAAAGGGATTGTTTTTACGATTATGGTATTCCAATATGGCTCCAGAAGTGAAAGAGCCTAAAAAGAAGAAAAAAACAAAAAGGAAATAAACTAAACCTCTCCAAACATTCAGGGTATAAATTTCCTCAACAAAAAATGCAAAATGCCCCGTTACATTGGTGGTTAATTGTTGAACGGCTAAAAATCCAGCAACGTTCACCATTCCAGCTACAAAGGAAAGAAGCGTAGCAATTCTAAGGTTGTGAATTAGCGTACGATTTTTTCCTTTATGCCTGAACATTTTTTGCTCAATCTTCTTTCGAAAATATTATTTCTTTTGCTCTTTCGCCCAAGTATCGCGAAGTCCTACCGTTCTATTGAAAACAATTTTCTCATCTGTAGAGTCTTTGTCTTTCGTGAAATACCCAATACGTTGAAATTGGAATTTATCTTCCACTTTTGCATTCTTCAACGATGGTTCCGCAAAACCTTGAACCACTTTCATGGAGTCTGGATTGACAAACTGTAAGAAATCACCATCGCCTTCATTGTCTGGAGATTCAACCGTGAACAAACGATCGTACAAACGCACTTCAATTGGTAAATTTTCGGTAGCCGAAACCCAATGTAAGGTTCCTTTTACTTTACGTTGAGAAGCTTCTGTTCCTGATCCTGATTTTGAATCTGCATCATATTCTGCAAAAATCGTTGTGATGTTTCCATCTGCATCTTTTTCAACTCGTGTAGCTTTCACGATGTAAGCACCTTTCAAACGAACTTCATTTCCAATGGATAAACGGAAGAATTTTTTAGGAGCTTCCTCCATGAAATCCTCACGTTCTATGTACAATTCTCTCGTAAATGGAACTTCTCTTTCACCTGCATTTTCATCTTCCGGATTGTTTTCAACTGTTAAGGTTTCAATTTGCCCTTCCGGATAATTTTCAATTACCAATTTCACAGGATCAATTACCGCAAAAACACGAGGAGCAATTTTGTTCAAATGATCTCTGATGGCAAATTCCAACAAAGAAACATCGATTAAATTATCACGTTTTGCTACACCTGCTTTGTCCCAAAACATACGAATCGACTCTGGTGTATATCCACGACGTCTATGTCCTGAAATGGTCGGCATGCGCGGATCGTCCCATCCGGTAACAATTCCTTCGTCCACCAATAATTTCAATTTACGTTTCGACGTGATCATATAGCTCACATTTCCGCGCGCAAATTCTCTTTGTTTTGGTTTGATTTCTTGGTTTGGAAGTTCAACTTGGTTCAAATACCATTCGTACAAAGGTCTATGGTTTTCAAACTCCAATGAACACAAGGAATGAGAAATTCCTTCGATATAATCAGACTCTCCGTGTGCCCAATCGTACATCGGATAGATTTTCCATTTATTTCCTGTTCTATGATGTTCTTTGTGCAAAACGCGATACATCACAGGGTCACGCATATTCATATTGGGAGAAGTCATATCCACTTTGGCACGCAAAACATGCGAACCTTCTGGAAATTCTCCGTTTTTCATTTTCTCAAACAATTCCAAATTCTCCTCCACAGAACGAAGTCTACAAGGAGATTCAATTCCTGGTTCAAATGGCGTTTTACGTTGTTCGTTGATGACTTCAGAAGGTTGATCGTCTACATAAGCTTTACCGTCTTTGATCATCTGAATCGCCCAATTGTAAAGGGTTTCAAAATAATCAGACGCAAAACGTTCTTCTGCCCATTGAAAGCCCAACCATTTTACATCTTCACGAATCGAATCCACAAATTCTTGTTCTTCTTTGGCGGGATTGGTGTCGTCAAAACGTAAGTTAACAGGTGCTCCATAACGCTCACCTAAACCAAAATTAATACAGATCGCCTTTGCATGGCCAATGTGCAAATAACCATTGGGTTCTGGTGGGAAACGAAAACGTAAATCTTCTTTTGAATAGCCATTGGCTAAATCATCTTCAACAATTTGCTCAATAAAATTGAGAGGTCTTTTTTCTTCTTCCATTTGAATTCTGAATAGGAATGCAAATTTACGATTTTTCGCTTAGATTTTTTCGGTTAATTCGATAGAATAAAGAAGGTCATCTTTTGAAATTTCATGGGAACTAATTTGAATATAAATCGATATATTCGCGATTGTTAAACCTAAATATTATCGCATGAGACTGAGATTTTCAATCCAACTAATCGTCATCTTTTTTGCTAGCTTTTTGTTTTCGCAAGAAAAAATTGAAGTAGTCTATGAAATTTTCCCTTTCTATGAACCTGCCCAAAAGGAGGATATTGAATTGGAAATCATTCCAAGTTTGCATTCTCTGAAAATTTCAGCAGATGAGTCTCAATACGAATATATTCCACGTATTCGAAATAGTCAAAAGGATGATGATGCCAAAACTGGAATGACCGCTTCTATTGAAAACAGAGCCTTAGGGATTTTGTATAAAAACACACTTGAAAAACGTTTTGTAGAAGAAACCCAATTGAATTCAAAACCTTATTTGATACATGATGAATTGCCTCAAATCGATTGGAAAATTACCAAGGAAACCAAGCAAATCGGGGAGTTTACAGCTTATAAAGCAACCGCAAAGTTAAAAGACCATGAAATTGAAGCTTGGTATGCGCCAAAATTGACGTTTAAAACAGGACCCGATAAGTATTGGGGATTGCCAGGTTTAATCTTAGAATTGAACGAAACTCTTTATTATGGAGATGGAGGAAAAGAAGGTAATCTTTATAAGTTCATCAGTTTGAAAGTAATGGACGACAAAACGAAAATTATCATTCCAACAAAGGGAAAAATCATCAATCAAGCCGATTTTGATAAAACTCAAAAAGAAGCATTTGATAAAATGATGGAAATGTACGGTGGTGGAGTTGACAAAGATTAACCCAAATAAAGGTCAATCAGTCCTTCTGGGATTTTAACAAGGATGGCTTTGTTTTCACGATCGACTTCCAAAATCCATTCGTCTACGATTGGCACGAGAATTTCTTTGCCATCGATTTCAATTTCAAACAATGCTTGGGCAGTCGCATCATTGACATTTTTGATCAAGCCCACTTCTGTATTAGTTTGATCGTAAAGCGTGAAACCGATGATTTCATGGTAGTAAAAATCGGTTCCGTCAAGTTCTGGAAGCGTTTCCAAAGGTAGATACAAATCTCTGTTGATGAGTTTTTCGGCTTCTTCAGGTGTTGTATCTTCAAATTTCACCAATAATTTATTGGCGCCATGAACTTGGGTAAATTCGAAAAAAAATGGAACCAGCATTCCGTTGGTTTCAACGAATACTGATTCCATATTTTCATATATTTCGGGTTCATCTGTTTCCAGATGCACAATCAGATTGCCTTTAAAACCATGTGGTTTGGTAATTTTACCTACGTAGTAGCAATCTTCTTTTTGCATAGTGAATTCCGAATTATTCTTCTGTTTTTTCTTCTTCTGAAACTTCAGGAGCAGCAGTTTCTTCTGTTGCTTCATCAGCAGCAGCTTCAACTTCTTCTTCAGCAGAAGCTTCTTCAGCAGCCGCAGCAGCTAAACGAGCATCAGATTTTGCTTTTTCAGCTTCCAAAGCAGCAGCTTTAGCATCCTCTTTTGATTTTGCTAAACCGTCTTTTTTCGCTTGAACAGCGTTTGCTCTTTCCTCTAACCAAGCCTCAAATTTCTTTTCAGCTTCTTCTTGAGTGAAAGCACCTTTTGCAACACCTCCTAACAAGTGTTTTTTCATCAAAGCACCCTTGTAAGACAAGATGTTTTTTGCCGTGTTAGTAGGCTCAGCACCAACTTGTAACCAATGTACCGCTCTATCTAAGTTTAATTCGATAGTTGCAGGGTTAGTAATTGGGTTGTACGTACCGATTTTTTCAATAAAACGTCCATCACGTGGAGCTCTTGAATCAGCGATCACGATGTGAAAGAAAGCTTTTGCTTTTCTACCGTGTCTTTGCAATCTAATTTTTGTTGCCATTTTGATTATGTATTTTGGGAACTCGTCCCGGTTAAATTTACATTTTTAAGGGTGCAAATATACAAATATTTCCAATGCAATTGTTCTAGTGTCTAAAGTTTTCTGTCTAAGGGTTTTCCCTTATTTGAAAATTCCACAATTTCCCTTATAAAATTAAACTCAATTCCTTAGAGTTTTGTAAGCATCAAATCAGATGTATGAAAACTTTATTTTTTCTTTTTTGTTGTTTTGTAGTTGTTCCTTTTTTGAACGCACAAAATGATCGTATTGTACTTGTTTGCGAACAAGGTAAAGGTTGTGAACAGACAACCTTGGGCATTAGTGATGAAGAAGCAGATGTTGTTCTGTCTAAGACGAATTGGTTAACCCAAGCACCAAAAAATGCGATTTTGGTATTGAATCTTTGTTTTCACAACTTAGAAGAAAAAAAGAATATCAATCAAATCCATGCTGAATTTGGAGGATCCAATACTCCTCAACCAATTGCCAATTTTACGCTTTCACATTATAAGGAAATAAAAAATTGTGGTTGTCCCAATTCAACCAAGCGAATTGAATTTTCCATAAATGCCAAAGACTTCAACGGTTCAGCATATTATTTTCATAATTTCCAAAAACAGGAAGCATTTATGCCCAATGATGCCTATCAGAAATTATTTGCAAACAGTCCAGATAAAATGAATGCCATTGTGAATAGTATTTTTAAAAATGATCAATTTATCAATTACATCGACCATCCAGAAGTAGGAAAAATTCAAATGAGTATGCCTATTGGTGTCAATGTTTTTAACGCAAAGGGTCGAAAAATGAATTTAGAATATTTTGAATCTAATTTTGAGAAACAAAAAGAAACACGTAAATCCATTTTTTCTTTATTGCCCGAAATCTCATACAAAGGAATAGATATGGAAGGGAACATGATGACAATTTGGTTAGCTCCTGTTGCAGATGTTTGTTTGTCATCTGATATTTTTGATTCTACGGGTGCCTTTGCGCTAGGTTATCTCAACATACATCAATCAACTTACCTTATCACAGAAATTAGCGCTTCAGATTTAGAAATAAAAGCAACGAAACTGAGCGAAGGCTCCTATAATTTTAATCCAACAGGTTATCAAACTTTACCAAATTTTTAATCTATGAAAAAAACAATTCAAAACACCTTAACTCTCTTCCTTTCACTTTCAATTATAGGTTGTGGGAAAATTGAAGAAAAGAAAAATGAACTCTCAACCTCGGTGGTCGAAAAAGCCTTGGAAACTGCTGGGATGCCAAAAATGGATACCTCCAATTTGACGAAACTGCATGAATCCAAAGTCCATTTCGGCTTTGATTATACCCAATTGGAGGGAATTCCGGAATTTAAAAATCCAAAAGGAATCATCAATGTATCCAAAGAAGCGATCGGAGTATCAATTTTGGAAGATGAAAAATTGAGTCAGGAAGATTATCTTTCCATCATGATTGCGATTTCTGGGGATGATTTGAGCAGCGCCAAACCTATCGAAGGCGTCATCAAAAACCGTGAGGGAAATACTGCCAATATCGGATTTACCTTAATGACCCAATCTGGGTTGATTGGCTATTTGGCAATGGAAGGTGATGTGAAAATTACCAAGATGTCAGATGAAAAGGCAGTTCTAGAATTAGATGTGAAAATGGGAGGTGCAATGGACGCAGAATCTCCAGAAAAATGGATTCCCATGAAAGGAAAAATAGAGATTGAAAATCCTGTGCTAGTAGCCGTCGGCGCTAAATTAGAAGATTTTATGTAAACCTAATCATATGAAGAACTTAACGTTATTGCTTGTTATTTTTGTATTTACAAATTGCCAAGCTCAATCAAATACTGTCAAAAAAAAGGAAATCAAATTTGACCAAGCTTGGATTTGGGAGTATACCAATACAACAGTTCCAGAAGATGAAATTGGGCATAAAGGGGAAGTTTGGGTTTATTACAACGAAAAACTTCAGTATTGGTTATTTACTGCAGAGTCTTATGGAATTACAGGGGAAATGTTCAATTGGATTTTAGCCAAACCAGATGGAACTTATATCGTCGATTATACAGATGAATTTGGAAAAACAGGTCGTTTGGAAATGAAAGCTGAATTTGAAAAGTCCAAATTATTGCCTGAACATTATGTGGCAAATGGAAAATCAAATTGGTACAACCAAGAAGATCTAGGATTTCCAAAATTCAAAGGAGATGGATATTCGGTTACTTATGAAATGGTAAATGATACGTCGGAATTTTATTTAGCTCCCAATGAAAAAATAAATTTTGCACCTATCTATTTATTTAATCAATTGGATTCTGATGCGAAATTACCCATTTTTTTTCCAGTTGATTTACCAGGGAATTGGATCTATTTAGAAGAATCAACCCAAATGCCACAAGGTGAAATCCAAGTGAAATTAACTACCATTACACCCACAGAATATTACATAAATCTTTAATCTTTTAATTTAGTTGAATTTGATGTATTTTAGTCCAACTAGAATACACTATGAACATACTAATCGCTGACGACCATTTTTTAGTTTTAGATGGTTTGGAAACTTTATTATCTACGCTGGATTTTGTCAACTTAATTAAACCCGCGATAGATCATCATGAAGTGAAAGCCGCACTTAATGAACATTCTTTTGATGTCATTTTGTTGGACATTCACTTTGGGAAAATCGATGGAAGAGAATTGATCAAGGAAATTAAAGAGATTCAACCAACCATTAAAGTTATTGCACTAACGAGTCACTCAGATGCTACAACGATTAAATCTTCTGTGAGTGCAGGGTTTGACGGATATCTATTGAAAATTGATGGCCGAGATGAAATCGAAAAAGCCTTGAAAGCAGTGATAAACAATGAAAGATACTATAGTTCAAAAACCCAACAAGCCTTTTTTGAAACTCAAACCTCCAATCAAAAAGTGGAATTAACTGAAAGGGAATTGGAAATTTTGCAATTAATTGTCGAAGAAAAAACAACAAAAGAAATAGCGGAACAACTCTTTCTATCGGAAAAAACAATCGAAACTCACCGAGGAAACATTATGCTGAAATTGGAAGCGAGAAATATTGCTGGAATGGTAAGAAAAGCGATAATGGAGGGATTGGTGAAAATATAAAACCATCATATCGCATGAGAAAACTACTACTTATTATTTTTTTTACTCTTTTATTTACAAATCTTTTTGGGCAAAGCCGAATGGATCCTGAAATGAGTTCTTTTTACGTAAAGCACACGGAAGAACTGAAAAATTGCAACCCAGAAAAATCTGAAAATTGCGAACAATTGGTAAAAGATTTGGTGCAAAAAGCCAAAAAAGAAAAAGTTCCCTATTTGGATCATTTGTATTTTTCCATCGCTTATTGGTACGTTAAACAATCCGATTTTGACAAGGCAGAATCCTATGCCAAATTGGCCCTGGAAAATCCTCATCCTGAGCCGAAATTTCGAAGTGATTTGGATGTGTACAACATTCTCGGAAATTGTTCGTATTACAAAGCTGATTTGAAAAAAGCGATTGATTATTATGTCAAAGCTGCCAGAATTTTGGAAGAAGATCCACCTTCCTTGCGTTTGGGATATTTGTATTCCAACATTGCTACTCTTTTGGGTGAATCGGGAAACGACAACAAACAATTGGAATACCTAAAAAAATCCTATTCCATTTTGGACGAATTAAAAGACACAAAATTTATTGCAACTGTTGCGAGTAATTTGGCATTGACGAATTATTACACAAAAGATACAGCGCAAGTCAAAATTTGGGCCGAAAAAGCATTGAAGCATTCGCAATCAAATCCAGATTTGGTAGCCGAATCTCAAGCTTACAATTGCTTGTCGCGAATTGAAAAAAATCCGAAAACTTCTCTGGAATTGGCAGAAAAATCAGTTAATGCTGCGAAAGAATTAGGAAATCCTATTTATTTGGCGACTAGTTTTTCTCAAATGGCAGAAGTTTTAAATAAATTGGGAAGAAATAAAGAAGCACTCAAATTTGCCGAAGAATCTATCCAGTATGCCGAAGAAGCGGATGATTTTACCACTTTGATGCGATCTTCCCGTATTGCAGGAAATCTCCATTTGGAAAATGGAAATCATAGTATTGCTTCTAAACATCTTAACAGATACATTTCATTAAATGACTCAATTGCAAGCAAAGACATTTCAAGGGAAATCAATGAATTGAACACCAAATACGAAACCGAAAAGAAAGAAAAGCAAATTGCCGAACAAGAATTGAAAATTCAAAAGCAAAATACCAATTTGTTGATTGCAATTTTGGGAGGAATCCTTTTGGTAACGATTTTGGGCGGAACCTATTATTTCAATCGTAAAAACCATACAATCAGGCTTGCCCAATTACAGAAAGAAAAGGAAAACGCCATTTTGAACTCCTTCATTCAAGGTGAGGAACGAGAAAGAAACCGTATTTCGCACGAACTGCACGATGGAGTTGCGGCGATGATTGGCGCTGCCAAAATGAGTTTAGAGTCTTTGCCACATTTGCCACCAGAAAAGCAACAGGATCATTTGGCGAAAATAAAATCCATTTTGGACAATACCCACGCCGACGTTCGACATATCGCGCACAATTTATTGCCAACCGTTTTGGAAAAAGACGGTATTATCAAAGCTACCATTCATTTTGCCAAAGAAATTAACGAAACCAAATTGGTACAAGTTTCCGTCCAAGACGATAATAGCAAAGCAAACGAACTTAATCCGCAACTACAATTAATGCTATTTCGTGTAATTCAAGAATTGATTAACAACATTATCAAGCATTCACAAGCACAAAACGCACAGATTCTATTTAGTCGAAACGAGAATGGGTTACACATTGAAGTAACCGATGATGGGATCGGATTTGATGGTGAAATCGATAGTGGGAATCAAGGTTTGTATAGCATTAGTCAACGAATTAAATCGATTGGAGGAAATTTTAAATTCACCAAAAAGAAAGATCGTGGTATGCAAGCCATTGCCGAGTTGAAAGTAGATTAAACTTCGGCTAATTCTCCGTAAATTAAACCCAAAATTGATTATATTTGAATAAAATCAAAATTACAGGTTATGAAAAAACTATTTATTTTCTTTCTTTTTCTAACCCTAACCACCAGTTTTTCACAAACCCAAATGAAACGAGCGGGTTTGGATTCGCAAGGAAATTTATTTGTTGAAACTTTTGAAGTTCCAGAAAACACTTTTAAAGCACCAACAGAAATCGATCCTGAACCCTTTTTGTGGTATGGTGCACCCGCTTTTCAATATTCGAAAAATACCAGAGGATTAACTTTGGCCGATCTTGATGGCGATGGGGTAGATGAACTTTTAATTGGTTTAAACACCAAATTTGTAGCCATCAAAGGAGATGGCTCATTGCTATTCGAGAAAACAATGCCTGGGCCAGTGCTTTATCCGCCTGCTGTTGCGGATTTAGACAATGATGGAAATCTGGAAATTGTCATCAATTACGGTTTTTCAACGCTACAAAATGGAATTACAGTCTTGGATAATTCTGGCGAAACAATGGATGGTTGGCCAAAATCCTTTGGTACCACTTTGGCAGGAAATGCCCCAACCGTATCCGATCTAGATGATGATGGAACCTATGAAATTATCACAGCGCAACGTGTAAGCGCAACTTCTGCCTTGATTCATGTGTATAAGGTCGATGGAACTTATTTCAATGAGAATTGGCCTTATGATATCCTTTCGGTTTCTTGTTTTACGCCTTCAGTAGCGGATATTGACAATGACGGTACCAAAGAAATCATTGTAGCCGGATACAACACGGGTTTACATGCAATTCGTCCAGACGGTTCGCTTCTTCCAGGGTTTCCTGTTGCTAATACAGGAGTAGCCTATTCCTATCAGTCCCCAATTTTAGTGGATTTAGATGGAGATGGTGATTTGGAAATTGTAGGTGCTAATCATGGAGATAATTCTGCTTATTATGTACGTGAGCACGATGGGAATTATCGAACAGGTTGGCCAAAAGCTGCTCCGAGTTGGACATACGCACCGCCTACAGTTGCTGACGTTGATGGAGATGGTGAATATGAAATTTTTGCTGGACATCCCAATACCCAAGATGGAGTGCCACTTCCTACCATTTATGGATTTAATCCAGATGCCACCAACCAAGAAAATTTCCCGATTAATAAAGTGGGTGGAAACGAAGGAGTCATAACCATTGCCGACATCAATGATGATGGTGTGATGGAATTAATTTTTGGAAGCAATATCACCGATTCAGAAGGATATGGATTCTTGCATGCCTATTCGGTGGACGGTTCTGGCGAAATCGATGGATTTCCGCTTCGTCCAAGAGGATTTACCTATTTGAATGGTGCCGTTATCGGTGATATCAACAACGACGGAATGATGGATCTATCCTTAAATTCACATACGATGAATTTTGGCGCGGCTACCGATTCAGCTTTTGTGACTTCCTACCATTTAAACGTTCCATTTGATGAAACTAAAATTTTAAGCAATGGCTATAAAAATGGAAATACAAGAGAAGGATTTATTCAACAAGAACCTACTGCAGCAGTAAGTGATTTAGATGATTTATCCATTCAAATCTATCCCAATCCTTCTACTGGAATGTTAAACATTCAAACCCAGAAATCAACCCAGAATTTTCATTTGACTGTTTTGGATATGACGGGTAGAAAAGTTTTCGAACACAGTGATTCACAAAACAAAAAAGACCGAAATTTCCAATTATCCAATTTACCTCCAGGTGTTTATTTAGTTTACGTAAAAGCTGATAAACAGCAAATGAGTACAAAATGGATTAAACGATAAATATTCGTTAAAACCCGGGCTTTTGGTCCGGGTTTTTATTTTTAAATTCATTCGCAAAACATATCTTCGTTCCATGAACAAAGAATTGATACTTAAAAATACCCAAGCTTTTATTTTAAAACAGTTTGCTGGAGAGGGAACCGGCCACGATTATTACCATATTGAACGAGTAGTGAAATTGGCGAAACAAATTGCCGAAGAAGAAAATGCCGATGTTTTTTTAGTGGAATTAGCCGCTTGGTTACACGATTTAGGAGATTATAAACTCCACGATGGCGTGGACCGTTCCATTGAACTAATTTCAGGATTTTTATTATTGGAAGAAGTCGATTCAGAAATCATCCAAAAAGTATTGGAAATTGTTTCCCAAGTTTCATTCTCAAAAGGAAACAAAGCCGAATCTTTGGAAGCCAAGATCGTCCAAGACGCCGACCGTATGGATGCCATTGGAGCAATCGGAATCGCGAGATGTTTCGCTTATGGCGGAAGTAAACAACGCGAAATATACAATCCTGAAAATCCAGACGAAACGTCTATTCAGCATTTTTATGATAAATTATTGAAATTAAAAGATTTGTTGAATACCGATTCTGCCAAGAAACTAGCCGAAGAACGTCATCAGTTTTTAGAAAACTTTTTGGAGCAATTCTATAAGGAGTGGAATGGGAACTAATCGAGAAGTTTCCTATTTTTACGAATCACTTCTAAAAAATGAATCAACTTACTCCTGAAATATTCAATGCCCTTCAAACCAAATTAAAGGTCGGAAATAGACGCGGAATTCACCTCAATGCAATTCCAGGTAATTCCAGATATAAGTTCGATTTGGCGCGACTTTCTGCCATTTTTGATAGTCTCCCGGAACGTTTTATTTTGGATTTGTTGACCTTACGAAATGTCAATTTTAAATTTTCTATTCACGATAAATCTGATTCGGCCAAAGAAGTTTCCAATTCGCGGGATAGTATTTATCTGAACAAATATGATGAGGAAGAAGAAGTTGAGGAAACAAATTTTCAATCGAAAAAAGACGAACTTCTTTTCAAATTAGGACGTAGTTTAGAAAATCTAATTTTTCAAAACGAAGTCATTGAATCCGAAAAAGGAGTGAATTCCTTGGGGTTTGGTTTCCCAATTCTGTTCCGAAAAGATGTAAGTGATGGCCAAATTTCTGCTTCGCCAATTCTGATTTGGTCTGTGAAAATCAAACCTTCTCCCGAAATGAATACTTGGGAAATCAGTCGAACCGAAGACGATCCCATTTATTTGAACGAAGTTTTGATCAACCATCTCCAATCCGATTCAGGCGTGATTCTCGATCCGATTCCCGAAAGAATGTTGGAAGATGGGAAAATTGACAAACCCGAATTGCTTTCGATTTGCCAAAATATTTTGTCCAAATTGAAAATCGAACAAAACCTCGATTTTTTACTCAACAATTATGAACCGATTCCCGCCATTAAAACCAAAGCGGCTTACGATCAGTTGTTGAAAAACAAAGGTGATGGAATCATTGAAAAAGCAGGAATTTTTTCCTTGTTTGAAGTTCAAAAACAAAACATCATCAACGATTACGAAACCTTAAAAAAGGAATTCAAGTCAATCGTTCAACCCGATCACAAAAATTTTCAATCCATCACGGCAATTGAAGCAGATCCTTCACAACAAGGCATTTTGGAATCCTTGAAATCTCAATCCAAAATTCTAATTCAAGGCCCGCCAGGAACGGGAAAAAGCCAAACTTTGACGGCTCTTTTGATCAATTCCTTGGAAAATAAACAGAAAACCATTGTGGTTTGCGAAAAACAAACCGCTTTGGAAGTTTTGCACAATGCGTTGCACAAACAAGGCTATGGGAAATATTCGGTGATGATCAAGGACAGCGTGGCCGATCGTAAATTGGTCGTCGATGCAGTGCGAAAAACCATCGATGAGGTCGGTTTTAAAAAAGCGATTGATCCTTATCCGGAATCGGTGATTCAGGAGCAATTGAGCAATATTCAAGCTTCAAAGCAAACTATCAATTCCATTCATCAAATATTGAATGAAGATTTGATTTCGGAACATAATTGGACGGAAATAATCGGTCAGATTTTAAAAAATACTGAAGATGCCACTCCAATGGAAATTCAAAACATTCGATTTGAATTTTCTGATTCGGAATGGAAAGGAATTCAAAATCTTTTGGAAAATGGAGAGGAATTGTACGGAAAGTTTCAACCCTTAGAAGAAAATGCCTTGTTTCATCCGCAAACGTTGATTCGAAATTCTTTGTTTGAAACACGTTTGAAAGTGGATGAATCTTTTCAGATGTACGAAAGAAGTTGGAACGAAATTCAACAATTGAAATCCGAATTTGAGGTATTTTATCAATCCAAAAGAAGAGAAGAATTTCTTCAACAATTGGAAGAAATCAACCAACTCATTAATCAATCCGAAGTCTTGACTTCAACGCTTTCGGCTGATTCAGAGGTTTACCAAGATCAAACCGATTCGTTTTGGTTCAAGATTTTGGCATTGTTTTCATCTTCCAAGAACAAAGCAAAAGAAACCCGAAAATCTTTGCAAATCATCGGTGCGAAAATGAAAGAATTTAGTTTGCATTCTAATTTTACTCCGATTTCCATTTCGTCCGATTTGCATCAAAATCAAGATGAAATCCGAAATTATCGAACTCAGTTGGAAATTGCCAAACAAAGATTTTCCGATAAATTGAATGAAGATTTTCAGAATTTAGATTTGCTGAATCATTTCGAAGCGAAATTTTCCAATGCTACTTCTGATAAAATTGCGAATTCGGTTCGATCATTAAAGAATTCTATTCAATTGGATAAATGGTTAAATAATAGTGATTTCGGAATGAGTTTTCAAGAATTTGAGTCGCGAATGAATTCAGTTTTCAAACAATTTCATTCGTATAAATCCAATCCAGAAGATCCGTTTCAAATCGAATACAATTGGTATCAATTTTTATCTAATCAATCCGATTTAAATCAAAAATTAATTGAAAATTTAAAACCCATTTCCAATTGGAAAGCGAGTTTACTTTCGGCTTATTTTCAAGAAGTATTGAAACGGAAAACCACTGAAAAGATTGATTTCAATGAAGATGAATACGCTTCATTTTTAAAAAAAATTATTTATTTCAGTTCGTCTCAAAAGAATTTTATCCAAAATTATTGGGACATCGAGCAACGTAATGCAGTTAAAAAATTCGAAACAGAAAACAAAGATTTAACGGTTGCCAATTTGTACAACAAACGCAGAAGCGAAAAGCATAATCGGCTTTCTTTGCGCCAAATTTCAATGAAAGATTTGGATCTGTTTACTAGTTTCTTTCCAATAATTTTGACGACACCTGACGCGGCGAGTAATCTTTTTCAAGGCCGAAACTTCTATTTTGACAATGTAGTTTTTGACGAAGCGAGTCAGTTGAAATTGGAAGACAATTTGCCGGCGATGCTCAAAGGAAAAAATGTGATTATTGCGGGTGATGAGCATCAAATGCCGCCTTCCAATTATTTCAGTCGCGTTTTTGATGGTTCGCTGGAAGATGAAGATGATGCGGAAGAAGAATCAGAAGCGGTTACTGCAAAAAATGCGATGTTGAACATAGAATCGCTTTTGGATTATGCGGTGGAATATCAGTTTGACAAAAACCATTTGGATTTTCATTACCGTTCCCGCCATCCGTATTTGATCGATTTTTCCAACCATGCCTTTTACCAAGCGCGTTTGAAGCCTTTGCCTTCTCTTTCTGATGTGAAACCAATTGAGTTTTTTGAAGCCGGAGGAACTTTTCACGATCATATCAACGAAGAAGAGGCCGATAAAATCTTGGAAATTTTAGAATCCATTGAACCCAAATCCGATGGGACTTACCCGTCAGTCGGAATTGCAACTTTCAACATTACCCAACGAAATTTCATCAAACGCAAAATCATTCAACGTGAAAATGAACCAGAAAACGAAACCTTTTCGGAGAAAATGAGAGGTTTGGAAGCAGCTGGTTTTTTCATTAAAAATTTGGAAAACATTCAAGGTGATGAACGTGATATCATCATACTTTCTACAACTTATGGTAAAAAACGAGACGGAAAATTCATTCAAAGTTTCGGTCCGATTAACCATTCCAAAGGGTATAAATTATTGAATGTCATCGTGACGCGCGCCAAAGAGAAAATTTATGTTTGCAATTCGATTCCAACTGAATTTTATTCGACTTACAAAGAAGCATTAAAGCTAGAAGGAAGCAACAATCGAAGAGCCGTTTTCTATGCGTATTTAGCGTATGCAAAAGCGGTACACGAAGGGAATGAAGAGGCGAGAAGGGAAGTTTTAGAGACGCTTGATCAAATCGCCAATCGTTCAGAAATTCAATATGAAACAACGGAAAGTATTTTTGTGGACGAATTATTCAAACGAATGCGAACCGAATTTCCAGAAGAAGAATTGTACAAAAACTACCGATTTGGTGGTTATTCTATTGATATTTTAGTCAAAAGAAAGAATAATCCGATTGCGATTGAATGTATGAGTAAATCAATTTATGAAAGCGAATTGGGCTATTTAGAAGATTTGCACAAAGAGAAAATCCTTCGAAATTCTGGTTTTGAGTATGTTCGAATTTGGTCTCAAAATGTTTGGCAAAATTTAGATGCGGAATTGTACAAAATCAAGCGAATTCTTTAAGAATCATTCTCCAATTCTTTTCCTATATTTAGGCTTTTAATTCAAAAAAGCACAATGGGAAAGAGATTTATTGTCGTACTATTTATATTCCTTTTCGGAATTTCCAACGCTCAAAAACCCAAAACTTATACTTCGGCAGAAATTTACCACCAAATCCAAAAACTCAATTTTTTGGGTTCGGTTTTGTATGTGGCTGCGCATCCAGACGATGAAAACACGCATTTGATTTCCTATTTGGCGAACGATGTTCACGCACGAACGGCTTATATTTCTTTGACACGCGGCGATGGCGGACAAAATCTCATCGGACCGGAATTGCGAGAGCTTTTAGGTGTGATTCGTACCCAAGAATTGATCAAAGCGCGATCCATCGATGGTGGAATCCAATATTTTTCGCGTGCCAATGATTTTGGCTATTCCAAACATCCCGACGAAACCTTTGAAATTTGGGACAAGGAAGAAGTGATGCGCGATTTGGTGTATGTCATCCGAAAGTTTCAACCCGATGTCATCATCAACCGATTTGATCATCGCTCACCCGGAACTACGCACGGACATCATACCGCATCGGCACTTTTGAGTGTTGAAGCCTTTGATTTAGCAGGGAAATCCAACGTTTTTCCAGAGCAATTGAATCAGTATTCAACCTGGCAGCCGAAAAGACTTTTTTGGAACCAATCTTGGTTTTTTTACGGTTCGCAAGAAGCATTTGACAAAGCCGACAAACGCAATTTATTTGCTTTGGACATTGGTTCTTATTACCAAACTTTGGGTATAAGTAACAGTGAAATTGCGGCGAAAAGTCGTAGTCAGCATAGTTCTCAAGGATTTGGAGCTTCGCCGAAACGTGGGTCTGCAATGGAATATTTGGAAATCATCAAAGGAGATCAGCCCAAAGAAAATTTATTTGAAGGAATTGATACTTCTTGGAATCGAGTGAAAGGAGGAAAGGAAATTGGGGCGATTTTGCAAAAAGTTCAAGACGAATTTGATTTCAAAGATCCGTCGAAATCTGTTTCCGAATTGGTGAAAGCCTATCAATTGATTCAAAAATTAGAGGACAAACATTGGCGCGAAATTAAATCAGAAGAAATCAAAGAAATCATTTATCAGTCAGCTGGATTGTTTTTGGAAGCCGCTTCGAAAACGGTTTTCACAACAGTTGGCGGTGATGTTGAGGTGAACATTGAAGCTATTAATCGTGGGAATTTTCCAATTGAATTAACAGCCATTCACGGCGAAGTAATCCATCAAAAATTAGATTTTAACAAACCAATTTATCAGTCTAAAAAATTGGTCGGAAGTGTATTTTTGAAACCGACGACACCATATTGGTTGGAGGAAAAAGGAACATTGGGAATGTATAAAGTAGCCGATTCGAAATTAATAGGATTACCTGAAAATCCAGCTTCCTATTCGGTAGATTTTACATTGACCATTGCAGGACAAAAATTCACTTATTCCAAACCGGTTGTGTACAAATACAACGATCCTGAAAAAGGTGAAACCTATAAACCGTTCGTGATTTTGCCGAAAGCTTCGGTGAAAATGGATGAAAAAGTTTTGGTGTTTTCAGAATCAAAACCCAAGAAAGTTTCGGTAAAAGTGAAGTCTTTTGCCAATAATCTTTCAGGAGAATTAACCTTAAAAGCACCATCGGATTGGAAAATTCAACCTCAGTCACAAACTGTTAATTTGATGAAATTAGGCGAAACCCAAACGTTTTGGTTTGACGTATTTCCACCGAAACATCAATCGGAAGCTGAATTAATTCCTCAATTAAAGGTTGGAATTGGAATTTATGACCAAGAAGTAATCGAAATCAATTACGAACATATTCCCGAACAGAAAGTTTTGGCTTCAGGTGGAAGTAAAATTGTGCACATTGACATTCAGAAAAAAGGAGAAAAAATTGGATACATTGTTGGGGCAGGAGATGCGGTTCCGGAAAGTTTGAAACAAATCGGATACGAAGTGGACATCCTTTCGCCACAAGCCATAACAGCTGAAAATATTCAGAAATACGATGCGATTGTGTTGGGAATTCGTGCTTTCAATGTCGTAAATGAATTGACCTATAAAAACAAAATCTTATTTGATTACGTCGAAAACGGTGGGAATTTGGTGGTGCAGTACAATACGTCACGTGATGTGTTGACCAAGGATGTTGCGCCTTATGAATTGCAATTGTCGCGTGATCGTGTGACGGAAGAAAATTCCGAAGTGAAATTTTTGGATCCGAATCATCCTGTGTTAAATGTTCCTAATAAAATCATCCAACAAGATTTTGAAGGTTGGGTTCAAGAGCGCGGATTGTATTTTCCAGACAAATGGTCCAAAGAGTTTACGCCAATTTTGGGAATGAATGACAAAGGCGAAAAACAACTGAAAGGAAGTCTTTTGGTAGCGAAATATGGAAAAGGCTATTATGTCTATACCGGAATCAGTTTCTTCCGTGAATTGCCAGAAGGCGTTTCGGGAGCGTATCGATTGATGGCGAACATTCTTTCATTAGGAAAATAAATAAACCTAAACCTTTTCAAGGATTAATTAAAATTAAAATTATGAATCAACATACGACCGAAAACGAAACCAAGGAAGAAGTGAAAACATCTTGGCGCCAATCCTACACTTGGGTGCTTCTGGCAAATGCAGCCTATATTTTGGTGTTTTACATTTTAATGAAAATTTTCGTCTGATGCATTGGTTAGATTGGGTCATATTGGCAGGTTCAATGCTTTTCATCGTCGTTTACGGCGTTTGGAAAACGAGAGGACAAAGCAATGTTCAGGATTTTTTGAAGGGAAATGATTCCAATTGGTTTACCGTCGGACTGTCGGTGATGGCAACCCAAGCAAGTGCAATTACGTTTTTGTCGACGCCCGGACAGGCTTTTCACGATGGAATGGGCTTCGTACAATTTTATTTCGGATTGCCGATTGCAATGGTCATCATTTGTTTGGTGTTCATACCCCTTTATCACAAACTCAATGTGTATACGGCTTACGAATTCCTTGAATCTCGATTCGATTTAAAAACCCGAAGTCTTACCGCTATTTTGTTTTTAATTCAGCGTGGACTTTCTGCGGGAATTACCATTTTTGCGCCGTCCATTATTTTGTCGGCCGTTTTGGGCTGGGATTTGACTTTGCTCAACATCATCATCGGATCTTTGGTGATTATTTACACGGTTTCGGGCGGAACCAAAGCGGTCAACGTAACCCAAAAACAACAAATGGCGATCATAATGTTGGGAATGGGTGTAGCTTTCACGATTTTGGTCTATGCATTACCCGATGGAATTAATTTCTCCAATGCTTTGCAGATTGCAGGCGCTTCTGGGAAAATGGATATTCTCGATTTTTCTTTCGATTTCGATAATCGTTATACGTTTTGGAGCGGAATCATCGGTGGAACCTTTTTGTCTTTGTCGTATTTCGGAACCGATCAAAGTCAAGTTCAGCGCTATTTGAGCGGGAAATCCATCAAGGAAAGCCAAATGGGAATGATTATGAACGGAATGCTGAAAGTCCCGATGCAGTTCTTTATTTTGTTGACAGGTGTAATGGTTTTCTTGTTTTATCAGTTCAATTCTTCTCCGCTTAATTTCAATCCAATTGCAGAAAAAGCGGTTGTGAATTCTGCTTATTCAACTCAATATGAAGAATTAGTAGAAGCGCAGCAGCAAAATTTCGAAGTAAAACAGGAAGTTTTGATGCAATATGCGGTGGCAAATGAAACACGGAAAGCAGATTTGCAAAAGGAAATTTCAGCTTTAAATGAGAAAGAACAAAATTTAAGAACCGAAGGAAAAGCCATCATCAAACAAGCGAATGATTCAGTTGAAACCAACGATAAAGATTATGTATTCATTCATTTTATATTGGAACATTTACCCAAAGGAATCATCGGTTTGTTATTGGCAATGGCGCTTTGTGCTGCGATGTCTTCAACTTCTTCGGAACTGAATGCCTTGGCTACGACGACTACAATGGACCTTTACAAACGCAATCAGAAAAACGAAAAATCAGATCAACATTATGTGAAAGCTTCCAAGTTATTCACGCTGCTTTGGGGCGTTTTGGCGATTCTCTTTGCCTGTGTAGCCAATTTATTTGACAATTTGATTCAATTGGTGAACATCATCGGATCGATTTTTTATGGAAATGTGTTGGGTATCTTTTTATTGGCCTTTTTCTTTCGTTTCATCAAAGCCAATGCGGTTTTTACGGCAGCGATCATTACCCAAATCATTGTAATAATTGGTTGGTGGTTGGATTGGATGCCTTATTTGTGGTTAAATTTATTCGGATGTGGATTGGTGATTATTATTGCCATCATTTTGAATGGATTTTTCCCATACGAAACTAAGATTGAAAAAGGAGAAATCGAGGATTTGGGGAGATGATTGAAATGAAAAATAAATTAGTGAATCAAAAAAAAAATTTGCCAATTCAAAATCAATTTCTACATTTGAAAAATCAATTATGAAAAATTTAGCATTAAATAACAACTGGTGGTGGACTTCGCAACTTCGAAAGTAGTGAAGCAAAACTTGTTGTACCATAATACCAAGCCCGTCTTCACGACGGGCTTTTTTGTTTCTAATAATTTGTAAAAATGAAATTTAAACTGCATACTCACTCAAAAAAAATCCTCGCAGATACCTTGACGCCTGTGTCCATTTATCTACGATTACGCGATAAATATCCGCATAGTATTTTGTTGGAAAGTAGTGATTATCACGCTAATGAAAATGCGTTCAGCTACATTTGTTTCCAACCAATTGCTAGTTTTAAATTGGAAAACAACCAAATTCAAACCCGCTTTCCCGATGGAAATTTCGAACTGAAAAATTTGGAATCTGCAGACAATTTGGTGGAAAAATTAAGAGAATTTGCCGATTGTTTTGAAGCCTCTTCTAATACTGAAAAATTCATTCAAAATGGACTTTTTGGGTATATGAATTACGATTCGGTTCGTTATTTTGAAGATATTTCGATCGATAAAAAAGAAGGAAATTTAGGCATTCCCGATGTGTATTATGCAGTTTATCAGAACATCATTGCCATCAACCATTTCAACAATGAGGCACATTTGATTTCGCAGAGTTTAACAGGAGAAGATTCGATCGATGAAATTCTTGCCCTATTGAAAATAAAATCTTTCGCCGAATATAATTTTCAGCGAGGGGGTATTCCCACTACCAACATTTCGGACCAAGGATATATTGATTTGGTTCATAAATGCAAGGAACATTGTCAGCGTGGCGATGTATTTCAAATCGTCCCTTCCAAGCGTTTCGTGCAGAAATTTTCGGGCGATGAATTCAATGTTTACCGTACGTTGCGAAGCATCAATCCATCGCCCTATTTATTTTATTTCGATTATGGGAATTTTAAAATTTTTGGAAGTTCGCCCGAAGCACAATTAGTGATCAAAGACGGAATGGCAGAGATTCATCCGATCGCGGGAACGGTTCGACGTACAGGAAATGACGAAGAAGATTTGCAACAAGCCAAACGTTTGAGCAATGATGCAAAAGAAAAATCGGAACACGTGATGTTGGTCGATTTGGCACGAAATGATCTTAGCCGAAATGCGGAGCAAGTGAAAGTTGAGACTTTTCGTGAAGTCCAATATTTCTCACACGTCATTCATTTGGTGAGCAAAGTAACGGGGAAAATCAGATCTGGAAAGGAATCTTTACAAGTGGTGGCCGATACGTTTCCAGCAGGAACTTTGACGGGCGCACCCAAATACAAAGCAATGCAATTGTTGAATTCTTACGAAAACATCAACCGTGAATTTTATGGTGGAGCCATTGGATTTATGGATTTCGAAGGAAATTTCAACCACGCGATAATCATTCGTTCGTTTTTAAGCAAAGATTACGAATTGCATTATCAAGCGGGTGCAGGAGTGGTTTCGGAGAGTATTCCTGAAAATGAATTACAGGAAGTGTACAATAAATTAGGTGCGTTGAACAAAGCCTTGGAATTGGCTGAATTAATTTAGAAAGTTGTCCATAGAATTCTTAGTGGTTCTTTGTGTAATAAAAAGAAAAATAGAAATGAAAAAAATACTAGTCATAGACAATTACGACTCATTTGTGTACAATTTGGTTCATTATTTAGAAGAATTGGGTTGTGAAGTGGATGTCAAACGAAACGATAAAATTTCGATGGACGAAGTGGATGCTTACGAAAAAATCCTTCTTTCTCCTGGACCGGGAGTTCCATCGGAAGCGGGAAAATTGATGGAGATCATTAAGAGATTCGCTCCAACAAAAAGCATATTTGGCGTTTGTTTAGGTCAACAAGCTATCGGCGAAGCTTTCGGAGGAAAATTGGAAAATTTAGAAAAGGTTTACCACGGCGTTTCGACTTATGCAATCGTTAAAAAATCAGATGAAATTTTATTCAAAAATGTGCCTTCGCATTTGGAAATCGGGCGCTATCATTCTTGGGTAGTTTCCAACGAAAATTTTCCCGATGAATTAGAAATTACTTCGGTCGATGAAAATGGGCAAATTATGTCTTTACGACATAAAACTTATGATGTTAGAGGCGTTCAATTTCACCCAGAAAGTATTTTGACGCCACAAGGAAAAAAGATTATTGAAAACTGGATAAACAATTAAAACCATTTAAACTAGAAACCAAATCCAATTCGTTAAGAAATTGTGTCAAGGGTAGCAAAAATTGAAAACAATGAGAGCATTAATTAATAGACTAACACACTATGAGCAACTCAGCAAAGAGGAGGCGTACCAACTCTTGGTAGCCATTTCCCGTGGAGAATTTAATCCATCCTCGATTGCTGTGTTGATGGCCGTTTTTATGATGCGACACATCAGTATTGACGAATTGGAAGGGTTTCGAAATGCCTTACAATCTTTATGTAAAAAAGTAGATTTAGATATAGACAACACCATTGATTTATGTGGAACAGGTGGCGATGGAAAAGATACATTCAACATTTCGACTTTGGCTTCTTTTGTTGTAGCGAGTTGCGGAATTCCAGTGACCAAACACGGGAATTACGGCGTTTCTTCGGTGAGTGGAAGTAGCAATGTTTTGGAACAATTGGGCGTGAAGTTTACCGATGAAATTGATGTGCTAAAACAAAGTATCCACGAAGCAGGAATTTGTTTTTTACACGCACCGCTTTTTCATCCGGCGATGAAAAATGTCGCACCAATTCGCAAGGATTTAGGTTTGAAAACCTTTTTCAATATGTTGGGACCTATGATCAATCCAGCATTTCCCAAATACCAAATGGCAGGCGTTTTTGACTTGGAATTGATGCGTATGTATGGGTATTTGTTTCAGAAAGGCGATGTTGATTATACCATTTTACATTCTTTTTCGGGTCACGATGAAATTTCTTTGACAAGCGATTGTAAATTTTTATCAAGTGAAAAAGAAGGAATCATTACGCCAATGGATTTCGATGTGAACTATGTTTCCGATGCGGAAATTTTTGGTGGGAAAACTTTGGAAGAAGCTGCGAAAATATTTGATCAAATTATTTCAGGAAAAGGAACCGAAGCTCAAAATCACGTGGTTTGCGCCAATGCTGCCGTGGCAATTTCGATGGTTAAGAAAATTTCATTGAAAGAGGCATTTGATTTAGCACTTGAAAACCTATTGGTTGGAAAAGCGAAAAATTCCTTGAATAAATTAGTAGTAATCAGTCAGAAAATCGAAATGCAAGCGTAATATAAATTAATGAAAATGAATGTTTTAGATAAAATCATACAGGATAAACGAAAAGAGGTTGAATGTAAAAAGCAGGTTTTGCCCATTAAACAATTGGAATCTTCTCTTTTATTTCAGCAAAAAACCTATTCTTTGAAAGAATCCATTCAAAATGGAACGGGTGTTATTGCGGAATTCAAGCGAAGATCGCCTTCCAAACCTCATTTAAATACGCAATTAAATGTTTGGGATGCGGTAAAAACTTATCAGGATTTTAAAGTTTCCGGAATTTCGGTTTTGACCGATGGGAAATACTTTGGAGGATCTTTGGATGATTTTTTATTGGCTCGTTCGGCGGTGGAAATTCCTTTGTTGCGCAAAGATTTTATCATTGATGAATTCCAAATTTTGGAAGCAAAGTCAAATGGTGCTGATGTCATTTTATTGATTGCTGCGGTTTTGTCGACGGCGGAAATAAAAGCTTTGTCGAAATTTGCGAAAAGTTTGGGATTAGAAGTTTTATTGGAAGTGCATAGTTTGGACGAATTGAATAAATCTTTGATGCCGACTTTGGATATGATCGGTGTGAACAATCGGAATTTGAAAGATTTTACGACTAGCATTCAAACGAGTTTGGATTTGGCTGAATTCATTCCCAATGATTTTGTAAAAGTATCCGAAAGCGGAATTCAAGATGGAACTACCATTCAATTGTTGCGAAATGCAGGATTTCAAGGTTTTCTAATTGGCGAATCTTTTATGAAAACCGATGATTTCGAGCGAAACGCTCAAGTTTTGATGGCTAATTTTTCTTAAGTCAAATTTCCTAAAATGAGCGTTTTGAAAAATACACGATTAGAATTGAAAGTTTGCGGAATGCGAGATGAAACGAATCTCCAAGAATTAATTTCTTTATCGCCTGATTTTATTGGGATGATATTTTATTCCAAATCGGCTCGCTTTTTTAATTCGGAGCCTATTCCATTGCCAAAAGAAATTCAAAAAGTTGGGGTTTTTGTCGACGAAACTTTTTCTGAAATCATTCAGGCAGTAATGAAGCACAATTTAAATGTGGTTCAAATTCACGGGAACGAATCCGATGTTTATTGTTCTGAATTAAAAGATTTTTTTCCAGAATTGAAGATTTGGAAAGTATTTTCGGTGGGTGAAGATTTTGATATGGGAGAATTATTGAATTATCATTGTGTTGATGCGATTGTTTTTGACACAAAAGGAAAAAATTATGGTGGGAATGGAACCAAATTCAATTGGGAAATTTTGCAAGATTATCCGCTTCAAAAGGACATTGTGTTAAGTGGAGGAATTTCGATTGATGATCTTCCGAAAATTATAGAAATGAAACAAAGAGTTCCACAAATCAGAATTATTGATATCAATAGTCGATTTGAAATCGAACCTGGAATTAAAAATATCAAATTGGTGAAAGAATTTTCACAGAAATTAAAAGAACTACAATGAGTTATCAAGTGGACGAAAAAGGATATTACGGGCAATTTGGGGGTGCTTTCATTCCCGAAATGTTATATCCGAATGTGGAAGAATTGCGAAATTCCTATTTAAAGATTATGCAATCTCCCGAATTTCAAACTGAATTTCAAGATTTATTGCAAAACTATGTGGGCAGACCAACGCCGCTTTATTTCGCGAAACGATTATCCGAAAAATACGGAGCCAAAATTTATTTGAAACGTGAAGATTTATGCCATACGGGAGCGCATAAAATCAATAATACCTTGGGACAAATTTTATTGGCCAAGAAATTGGGTAAAAAACGAATCATTGCCGAAACGGGCGCGGGTCAACACGGAGCTGCAACTGCAACGGCTTGTGCATTGATGGGTTTGGAATGCATTGTTTATATGGGCGAAATTGACATTGAAAGGCAAGCGCCCAATGTCGCACGAATGAAAATGTTGGGAGCAACAGTCGTTCCTGCAATTTCAGGAAGTAAAACCTTGAAAGATGCGACCAATGAAGCGATCAGAGATTGGATCAACAATCCGGAAAATACGTATTACATCATTGGTTCGGTGGTCGGACCACATCCATATCCCGATTTGGTAGCGAAATTTCAATCGGTCATTTCAGACGAAATTCAAAACCAATTATTGGAAAAGGAGGGAAGAAAAAATCCGGATTTGGTGATTGCTTGTGTTGGCGGCGGAAGTAATGCTGCAGGCGCTTTTTATCATTTTTTGGATGAAAAAGAAGTGAAATTGGTAGCGGTAGAAGCTGCTGGGAAAGGAATTCATTCGGGCGAAACTGCGGCAACGTCGGTTTTGGGCAAAGTGGGGATTATTCACGGAAGTAAGACTTTGTTGATGCAAACAGAAGACGGTCAAATAACAGAACCTTATTCGATTTCTGCCGGATTGGATTATCCGGGAATTGGACCTATGCACGCGCATTTATGTGAATCTAAAAGAGCCGAATTTGAATCGGTTACAGACGATGAAGCTATGCAAGCGGGTATGGAATTGATTCAATTGGAAGGAATTATTCCTGCGATTGAAAGTGCGCACGCTTTTGCTGCTCTGAAAAAAATCCAATTAAACGCTGAAGATGTTGTGGTTGTTAATTTATCGGGTAGAGGAGACAAGGATTTAGCGACGTATATTAATTATTTTCATATATAAGATGTACGAAGTACGATATACGAGGTACGATAAACGATTTACGAGGCGCGAAGTAAGAGATTGGGATATTAAAAGTTCAATATACGAAGATTTTAAATCAACTTTGATTGTATTAAGTGATACTAATTAATAAAAACCTAAAAAAACTTATGAAAACATTAATGTTAAATCGAACCAAAAAATTTGCATTGGATTGTTGGTTTGCTTGTAGCAAACTTCCAAATTCAAGGGAATATAATGCCTTTGTTTCACAATTGATTCGTTCCTCAAGTTCAGTTGGGGCAAATTATAGAGCTGCCCAAAGAGCAAAATCTTCTAAGGATTTCATCAATAAGTTGAAAATTGTAGAAGAAGAAGTTGATGAAAGTAAATATTTTTTGGAACTATTATCAGAAATAGAAAAAATCAATAAAAATGAAAATTCCCAATTAGAAGTTTTAATAAAAGAAGCAGATGAATTAACTGCTATTGTAGTTTCCTCCTTAAAAACCGCAAGAAAAAATAACCCAAAAAATTAATTATATCCAATATCGATGATTTAAAATCGTACATCGAATATTGTAAATCGTAAATGAAAATGAATCGAATCAATCAAAAATTAGAAGAAGATAAAAAAATACTGTCCATCTATTTTACAGCGGGTTACCCTAATTTAAATGATACAGTAAAAATACTTGAACAACTTGAAAATTCAGGAGTCGATATGGTGGAAATTGGTTTGCCATTTAGTGATCCTTTGGCGGACGGACCAACCATTCAAGCAAGTTCGACCGAAGCGTTAAATAATGGAATGACAACAGAAATCTTGTTCGAACAATTGAAGGATGTGCGTAAAACGGTTTCCATTCCACTTTTGATAATGGGCTATTTCAATCCGATTTTACAATATGGTGTCGAACGTTTCTGTCAAAAATGTGCTGAAATTGGAATAGATGGTTTGATCATTCCCGATTTACCCATTGATGTGTACAAAGAGGATTATCAGGCAATATTCGAGAAATATAATTTACGCAATACCTTTTTAATTACTCCTCAAACCAGTGAAGAGCGTATTCGAGAAATCGATGAACTTTCTACTGGATTTATTTATATGGTAAGTTCGGCAAGTGTAACGGGAGCAAAAAATCAATTCGAAACAGAAACGGAACAATATTTTGCACGAATTCAAAAAATGCAATTAAAAACTCCGACCATCATTGGATTTGGAATCAGCAATTCTGAAACCTATCAAAAAGCAATTCAGTATTCGAAAGGTGCGATTATAGGATCGGCTTTTGTGAAACATTTGAAAGAAAAGGGTGTGAATGAGGTGAAAGCATTTGTAGAATCAATCCGAAAATAACAAAAAGGGTGACTTCGATTGTTTCGGCCACCCTCATTTAAAAAATTATACTGAAATTATTTTTTAGACCATTCTTTGATGGATTCTTCATTCATTTTTACATAATCAGCATTTCCTGCTTTTTTAGCCAAATCCAAAGATTGTTGCGCTAAACTAATCGCTCCTTTGATATCTCCAGCTTTGGCATATACCAAAGATTGTTGACGCAATTGCCAGAATTTCGGTTCTTTTTGACCTTTCATTCCTTCATCGAACCATTTTTTTGCTTGCTGAATATCTTTTCCTGTATTGGCATAATAATTAGCTGCAGCAATATAATCTTCTGGTTTTGGAGAATTTTTCATCGTTGCATCAATCGAAGCCAAAACTTTTTTATCGGTTGGAACTTCCATTTTCACTTCAACATAGACATCACTCCATATGAAATTCAATTTGGCATTGTCATTTTTGATTTCATCAATGGAAATGGAGAAAGTTTCGACGCTCATAGGTAATTTATGAACTTTTGCTTTGGTTCTCATCGCAACTTTTGAATCATCCCATTTTTCAGGCAATCCCCAATTTTCTGTATCGGTATAGAAATAGATTTCCCAAGAATCTTTTTCTGGTTTGGTAAAAATCGCGTATTTACCTGCTTTTACCGTTTGTCCATCAATAACAATATCATCAGAGAATTCAATAGTTGAATTTTTATTGGCACCCGTTCTCCAGATTTTCCCATAAGGAACCAAATCTCCAAAAATCTTACGATCATTCACATTCGGACGATTGTATTCAAGGTCAAATTCAGTCAAACCTACTTTTACTTCATATTCCGCTGGTACACTTGCAGGAGGAGTTGTTACTTGAGCTTGCGAAAAAGCCATGAATGCAGCAAAGCTTAAAAGGGTTAATGCTTTTTTCATCTTTTGTGTTTTTATAATTATGGCTCTAAAATAGAGAAAAATTCAACATCCAAATCAATTCCTTTTTGTCATTTTAAACTAATTTTGAAAGTTTTTACAATTATCAACAGTATTCATGAAGAAATTTTTTCCTTTCATTTGGTTCTTTTTGGTCCTTTCTACTCCATTATTCGCTCAAAAAGAAAATTGGACTTACGCAACAACATCACATCATTTAGCCAATGCATTACGAGACATTCATCCTAGAAAAGTTCAAATTCAGAAAACGGAAAATGGTCGTTCAGTTGTATTTTTTGATCGTCAGGTTATCGCAACCTTAGATTCATTGAATCCGAAAAAAGGAGTTTATACATTGCATTCCGATAAAAGAACAGCTATTCAAAGTATGTTCTACAATCCGAAATTTGAACAGGAAATTTTGGAATTTACCGTTACGGAACATGATTATGTCCAGAAAATTCTTAAAGATGTCAATCCAGAAAGCATTGGTCAAATGATCAAAACATTGGAAAATTATGGAACTCGATTTCATACACGTCCAGAAGGAATTCAAGCATCCATCGATTTGAAAAATCGTTGGGAAAAAATGGCTTTGGCGTCAAAACGATCGGATATCAAAATCGAATTTTTTGAACACGATTTCTCTCCGCAAAAATCCATCATCATCACCATTCCTGGTCAAACAAAACCAGATGAAATTGTAATTCTAGGTGGACATTTGGATTCGGGCGATAGTTTCGCAGCAGATTTTGCTCCTGGAGCCGATGACAATGGTTCTGGAATTGCGACCTTAACAGAAATTTATCGGGTTCTTTTGAAAAACAATTTCAAACCTCAAAAAACGGTTCAAATCATGGCTTTTGCAGCTGAGGAAGTTGGATTATTAGGAGCGAAGGATATTGCTGAAACTTATTCTAAACAAGGGGTAAATGTTTTGGGTATGATGAATTTGGATATGGTTACTTACAAAGGGTCCGATCTTGATATTTACCTTACCCATGATCCTGGTTTTACGAGTTCTGAATTGAATGTTTTCTTATTTGAATTATTGGCGCATTATCATAGTTCAGAAAAAGATTTGTTGACTTTTGGATTGACAGAATGTGGTTATGATTGTAGTGATCATGCGGCTTGGGGACAATTCGGATACAAAGCGGTGTTCCCATTTGAAGCCGATGGAGATGAAATGAATCCTTGGTATCATTCCGAAGATGATACTTTTGAGAACATGGGGAACGATGCTTCGCATGCAGCAAAATTTGCCAAATTGGGATTGGAATTCGTAGTGGAAATAGCCAAAAATGCTCATTCGAGTGTAAAGAATTCAACCAAAGATTTCCCATTTATTCGAATTGAGAAGTCCGAAATCATCTATGAATCCTCAAATGAGTCCACCCAAATTTTAACGATGGAAATCATCAATTCCGTTGCAGAAAAGATTTTGACTAAAAATGATTTCGATAAATCGGGCAGAATCAAGATCAATTCGTTGGAAAAAGGAGTTTATTTGATGGTGATGAAGTTAAATAACGGAAAGATTATGACGAAGAAATTTGTTCGATAGAATTTTTTGGTTTCATTTTTGTTAAAATTAAAACAAGAATTTTAATGATGAAATGGGAAATCGGATTGATATTTTCCATGATTCCAACTTGAATAAAACCTTGTTTAAATTATCTTTGTCTTAAGATATGTTAGAAAAAAAAGAAGCACAATACGAAAAAGTGGTGTTGATTGGTTTAATTACCCGTGAGCAACCCGAAGAAAAATTGGAAGAATACATGGACGAACTTCAATTTCTTGCTTATACAGCAGGTGCGGAAGTTGCTGAAAGGTTTACCCAACGTATGGATAAACCCGATTCGAAATTTTTCGTGGGTTCAGGGAAATTAGAAGAAATCGCTCTGTATGCAGAGGAAAATGAAATTGACACTTTAATCTTTGACGATGAATTAACGCCTTCCCAATTGAAAAACATTGAGAAAGTTGTCAACCGAAAAATTATTGATAGAACGCAATTGATCTTGGATATTTTCGCGCAACGAGCACAGACTTCCTATGCGAGAACCCAAGTGGAATTGGCGCAATACCAATATTTATTGCCACGATTAACGCGTATGTGGACTCACTTGGAGCGTCAACGTGGAGGTATTGGGATGCGTGGTCCTGGGGAAACGGAGATTGAAACTGACCGTCGTATCATTCGTGATCGAATCACTTTATTGAAAGATAAATTGAAGTCGATTGACAAACAAATGGCAACCCAACGTAAAAATCGTGGAGCTTTGATTCGTGTCGCTTTGGTCGGATATACCAACGTTGGGAAATCTACCTTAATGAACGTTTTGAGTAAATCGGATGTGTTTGCAGAAGACAAATTATTTGCGACTTTGGACACAACTGTACGAAAAGTGGTCATTGGAAATTTACCTTTCTTGTTAACCGATACCGTAGGGTTCATTCGCAAATTGCCAACACAATTGGTCGAATCCTTTAAATCAACTTTGGATGAGGTTCGAGAAGCCGATTTGTTGGTGCATGTGGTGGATATTTCGCATCCGAGTTTTGAAGATCATATTCATTCGGTGAATCAGATTTTACAGGAAATTGAAAGTAATCACAAACCAACAGTTTTGGTTTTCAATAAAATTGATAAATATTCCTACGTCAAAAAAGACGAAGATGATTTAACGGAAGTGAAACCGGAAAATATTTCTTTGGACGAATGGAAAAAAACCTGGATGGCGAAAAGTGAACATCCATCGATTTTCATTTCGGCAACGGAAAAGCAAAATATGGAAGAATTGCGTAAGTTGGTTTACGAAGAAGTGAAAAAATTGCACGTCAAACGTTTTCCTTACAATGATTTCTTGTTTGAATATTTCGAAGAGGAAAGTTGATTGATTTTTGGGTGCTTTGTGCTTTCTTTGTGAGCTTTGTGGTTGTTATATTCAATTTGTATTTTTCACCACAATAGACACTAAGTTTTACACAAAAGAACACAAAGAAATTATTAATTAGAAACTAGATTCTTAGGTAATTCCATAGAAACATTTTGAAATTCCCCGTTTTCAAAAAAGAAAAGATTGCCAGGATACACTTTATGTTTTGTTTCTTTCGTTAAATTCATTAATTCATTTTCAAAATAATTGGAATATTTGGTGCGATTTGATACACCATAATATTCATTATCAATAGAAAAATAGGGAGTTTCTGCCATTTGATCAAGTGTTTCATTTAATTTCATATATCCGTTCATTACCAAAAACAATTTGTAACCATTCGTTTCAGCATAGTTTTTATAAACATTCATGGGTAAACAATACTTTGTTGCGCAGCCATTAGTGAAAACGTATACAATTGCTTTGGGATAATTTTTTAATTCATCTTTTAGTTGATTGGTATTTAACTCGTAAATTTTGTTGTTTTCTAAATTTTCAAAAGAATTTAAGGGTTGGATTAAATCTTTTTGTCGATCTGACAATTTATTGTAGTCATTTTCAATCCTTGAATTTGTATGCAAGATTGAAGGTAAAGTAAGAAGGTGCAAATAATAAATACTTTTCTCATTTATTTTAATATTTAGGTATGAATTAATTTAAACTAATTTAGATAAATATAGAATTAAGATCAGGATTCGACAACATAAAAAAATCGCTTTGAATTCATTCCAAAGCGATTTTTGTTTTTATAATAAGATTTGGGATTAATTCACATGTCCCAATTTCACTAATTTCTGATGGTCTAAAATCTTGATTTTTCTTCCTTCTACTTCGATTAAATGATCGGTTTTGAATTCAGAAATCAAACGAATTGCAGATTCAGTAGCCGTTCCAATTAAGTTGGCCATTTCTTCTCTGGTCAAAGAAATTTTGATGAAACCATCTTTGTCGGTTCCCAATTTCTTTTCCAAAAGCAATAAAACTTCTGCCAAACGTTCGCGAACTGTTTTTTGTGCTAAGAACGTAATCGTTTGTGCCGACTCTCCTAAATCTTCTGAAATTCTTCGTAAGATGTCAAAAGCCAATTTTGGATGATGTTCCAATACTTTCAAGAAAAATTTCTCAGGAATAAAACAGGCTTCTGTGTCTTCCATTGCTGTGGCAGAAGCTCCGTAAGGTTGTTTGGATAAGATAGAACGATATCCTAAAATATCACCGGTTTTGATGAAACGTAAGATTTGTTCTTTCCCGTTGAATCCCAACTTAAACATTTTCGCTGTACCTTTGTCTATGTAGTAAATCCCTTTTGGAGTTGCGCCTTCTTCTATGATAAGATCGCCTTTTTTGTAGGTTACGACTTTCTTTTCATGGCTTAATTCGCTTAATTCCTCTTTGGAAAAATGTTTTAAAATTTCTGGGTTTTCAAACAACGAACAAATGTTGTCAACGTTTTCTAAAATGTCTGACATGTTATAATGACTTAAATCACGTCAAAATTACACATAATCACTTAAAATAGAAAGTAATTTTGCAAATACTATGTCGGAGAATTGTTTTCATTGTGGTCAAAGAATTGAAACGGAGAATATAAAGTTCGACGAGAAAGAATTCTGTTGTGTAGGCTGTAAGACGGTTTACGAAATTTTGAACCTAAAAGGTTTGGATAATTACTATGCCATGAATTCCGATGCGGGAGTTCGTCCAGATGCCAAATCCAATCTGCATTTTGATTTCCTTGACACGCCAGAAATTTTTGAAAAAGTTGTGGACTTTTCCGATGATGGAACAACTGTGGTTTCTTTTCATGTTCCAGTGATTCACTGTACCTCTTGTGTTTGGTTATTGGAAAGTTTGCAAGATGTCAACCCTAACATCCGATATTCTACTGTTAATTTCACTCAAAAGAATGTTCAGATTTCGTATAAATCCGATGAAATGAAATTGAGTGAAGTAGCTAAATTGATGACTCAATTGGGTTACAAACCTTCTATCAATCTTCAAACTTTGGACAAAAAAGACAACAAACATGATCGTATGTTGTTGTACAAATTGGTTGTAGCGGGATTTTGTTTTGGTAACATCATGTTGTTGGCATTTCCAGAATATACGGGTGATTCTGAAAATTGGTTGGATTCCAATAAAGACTTTTTCCGTTGGGGGATGTTTTTACTTTCCCTTCCCGTAATGTTCTTTTCGGCCACCGAATTTTTCAAATCGGCTTGGCAAGGGTTGAAAAACAAACATATCAACATAGATTTACCCATAGCAATTGGATTTTGGGTGTTGTTTTTACGTAGTATTTACGATATTGTTTTTGATTTGAGTCCTGGATTCTTTGATTCCATTGCAGGTTTGGCGTTTTTCATGTTGATTGGTCGCTGGTTTCAGCAAAGAACTTATAAAGCTCTTGCTTTTGATCGAGATTATAAATCTTTTTATCCGATTGCTGTTATTCGTCTCAACAACGGAAATGAAGAGCCAATTTTGTTGTCCGATGTTAAGGTTGGCGACCGAATTCTCATCAGAAATGAAGAAATCATTCCAGCCGATGGAATTTTGATGAAAGGCGAAGCTATGATCGACAATAGTTTTGTGACTGGTGAATCTAAATTAATTCAGAAACAGTCTGGTGATAAGATTTTCGCTGGTGGGAAACAGTCGGGGCAGGCAATAGAACTAGAAGTCATCAAAGAAGTTAACCAGAGTTATTTGACACAATTGTGGAACAATGAAGCTTTTCAAAAAGAAGAATCGGGACTCAATAAATTGACCAATAGCATTTCCCAATATTTTGTGATTGTGGTGTTGATTATTAGTATTCTTTCGGCAATTTATTGGTATTTCAAAGATCCAAGTCAAATCATGCAAGTGGTAACAGCTATTTTGATTATTACTTGTCCATGTGCTTTGGGATTGTCATCTCCTTTTATTTTGGGAAATGTGATGCGAATTTTTGGCGAAAAGAAATTATACATTCGTAGTACTGCCACAATAGAAACGATGGCTAAAATTGATGAAATTGTATTTGACAAAACTGGAACGATTACCGAAAGTCAGAGTACGAAGGTTTTATTTGTTGGAGAGGAATTAAACGAGTGGGAGAGAAGAGCGGTCAAATCTGTTTTGAAGAATTCCAATCATCCTTTGAGCCGAATTTTGTATGGTCGAATTTTAGGTGATTCAAATTTAGAAGTTATAGACTATCAGGAAATTCCAGGAAAAGGACAAATGGGAATTGTTGATGGAAAACTAGTGAAAATTGGTTCCAAAAGTTTTCTAGGAATTCAAAATTTAGAGGAACTCAATCAAACCCAAGTTTTTATTGAACTTGATGGTCGAATTTTAGGGAAATTTGAATTCAAAAACCAATATCGTTCTGGATTGAAACAGATGATTGAGCGATTGAATGCGTATAAAATTTCGATTTTATCGGGTGATAACGATTCAGAACGAAGCAATTTGAAAACTTTATTTCCTGCTTCTACCGAAATGAAATTCAATCAAAGTCCGGAAGATAAATTACGATTCATCCAAGAATCCCAAAAGGATAATAGAAAAGTTTTGATGTTTGGTGACGGCTTAAATGATGCTGGAGCAATCAAACAAAGTGATGTTGGAGTTGTGTTGTCTGAAGACATTAATAATTTTTCTCCATCTTGTGATGCAATATTGGATGCAAAAAGTTTTCAATCTTTTCCAGATTTTTTACGTTTTTCCAAGATTTCTATTCATTTAATTTGGGCAGCATTTACCATCAGTTTTTTATACAATATCATCGGATTAGCATTTGCTATTACTGGTAATTTAGAACCATTGGTGGCGACGATCATCATGCCAATAAGTTCCATAACTGTCGTTGTTTTTGCTACCTTAAGTACACGAATCTTCTCAAAAATGACCTTCTCGAGTTTAGAATGATTATAAATTAGACTTGTAAAGAAATGCTGTGACCAAAATCATGACAATTTTAGGATTCCAATTGTACATTTGTAGACGTTATGGGGATTGTGATTTTAATGGTGATCGCGAGCGTTTCATTGGCTGCTGTGTTCCTAATATTGTTTTTATTGGGAGCCAAGAAAGGTCAATTTGACGAAGACGAGTCGCCTGCAGTTCGAATGCTCATGGACGATAAAAAAGTTAAAGACAAAATCGATACGTAATGCAAATGCAAACTTTTAAGTACGATAATAAGATCGTAAAGTATTTCCTTTATGCTACCATTTTTTGGGCGGTATTAGCCTTCTTTTTTGGTGTTTTGGTAGCGACCTTAAAGTTTTTTCCAGAATTACCAGATTACATCTTTGGATCAGATGATGGTGACGTAACACCTTTATTTGGTGCTGGAATTGAAGGTTTATCTGCAACCAATGGTAAAATGGGATTTGGTCGTTTGAGAATGATTCACACAACATTTGCGATTTTTGCCTTTGTAGGTAACGGATTCTTTTTAGGTGCTTACTACTGTATGCAAAGATTGTTGAAAACCAGAATGGGTAGCGATACCTTAAGCTGGGTTCACTTCTGGAGCTGGCAGTTGTTCATCTTATTGTCTTTGGTTACATTTTTATTGGGTATTAACACTTCTAAAGAATACGCAGAACATGAGTGGCCATTGGATATCTTGATCGCAGTATCATGGATTATTTTTGGTATCAACATGTTTATGACGATAGCTAAACGTCGTGTACGTCACTTGTATGTTGCCATTTGGTTCTTTTTAGGAACATGGGTGGCAGTAGCGATGTTGCATATTTTTAACAACTTAGAATTACCGGTTCACTGGAATTTGTTAAATCCTAAGAGTTACTCTATCTATGCTGGAGTTCAAGATGCCTTGGTTCAATGGTGGTATGGTCACAATGCGGTAGCATTCGTATTGACAACGCCAATCTTAGGTTTGATGTATTATTTCGTTCCTAAAGCAGCCAATCGTCCTGTATTCTCATACAAATTATCGATTATTCACTTCTGGTCTTTGATCTTTATCTATATCTGGGCTGGTCCTCACCACTTATTGTATACCTCACTTCCAGCTTGGGTTCAAGCAGTAGGAACAGGATTTTCTATTATGTTGATTGCTCCATCTTGGGGAGGTATGTTAAATGGTTTGTTGACCTTAAGAGGTGCTTGGGATAAAGTAAGAGAAGAGCCAGTATTGAAATTCATGGTGGTTGCAATTACTTGTTATGGTATGGCAACCTTTGAAGGTCCTTTGTTGGCAACCAAAACTTTGAATAAAATTGGTCACTTTACTGACTGGGTTCCGGCTCACGTTCACGTAGGTACTTTAGGTTGGAATGGTTTCATCATTTTCGGTATGATTTATTGGTTAACGCCTAGATTGTTTAACACGAAATTGGCTTCTAATAAATTAGCGAACACTCACTTCTGGATTGGTACTTTGGGTATGTTATTCTGGGTTATCCCGATGTATGTTGCTGGATGGACTCAAGGTTTAATGTGGCAAGAATTCAATGAAGATGGAACTTTGAAATATGGTAACTTCTTACAAACTGTAACCATCTTAAAAGATTGGTTATATCCAATGAGAGCATTTGGAGGTACTTTGTACTTGATTGGTGCTGTATTAATGGTAGTGAACGTTTGGAAAACAGTACGTTCAGGATCATTTGTTGCCAATGAAGCTGCGGAAGCTCCAGCATTAGCAAAAATTAGTTCAGCTCGTAAAAAAGGAGAAGGAGTTCATACTTGGATAGAAAGAATGCCTACTTTGTTAACTGTATTATCATTTGTTGCAGTAGCTATTGGAGGTTTAGTGGAAATTGTACCAACAATTGTTGTAAAATCTAACGTTCCTACGATTGCTTCAGTTACACCGTATACAGCATTGGAATTAGAAGGTCGCGACTTGTATATCCGTGAAGGATGTAACGCATGTCATACGCAGATGATTCGTCCATTCCGTGATGAAGTAAAACGTTATGGAGAATATTCAAAACCAGGAGAATATGTATACCACCATCCATTCTTATGGGGTTCTCAACGTTCGGGACCAGATTTACATAGACAAGGTGGTAAGAACCCAGATTCTTGGCATTACAAGCACATGTGGGATCCACGTGATACATCACCAGGTTCAATCATGCCTCGTTACCCTTGGTTAATTGACAATGAATTGGATCGATCTATTACGAAAAATAAAATGGAAGCTTTAGTGAAATTAGGGGTTCCATATACAGAAGATGATTTAGATAGTATTCAAACTTCAATGGATAAGCAAGCGATTGCGATTGAAGAAAGAATTTTTGCAGAAGCTGCCGATTTGAAAAACAAATACGCGAAAGAGCAAACTGAGAAAGGAGAGGAATTCGTTCCGTTAAGAGATAGAGAGATTGTTGCTTTGATTGCTTATTTGCAAAGATTAGGAACAGATATTTCTACAGAGAATACCCAGACAACGAGTATAAATAATTAATCATGCTTAAATATTTCAAGGACGCATTTACCAATTATGATTACGCGCAGTTATTGCAATCAACATCCTTATTATTGTTTGTTATTTTCTTTACTGCATTAGTATTCTTCATTTGGAAACGTCCGAAAGAATATTATCAGGAAGACGCCAATCTTCCATTAGATGACAACGAAAAATAATCAAAGGAAATTAGGTTACTAATTTTTGACAATAAATAAAACTTAGTTCAAATGAAACAACGTACACCGGGGAGAGTTTTTATTCCACTTGTAATGATCTCCATTATCGGAATGATTATGATGGTTACACCTGTTGGTTTTGATAGAAATCCTGGATTTGTAGGATTTATCCAAGATTCCTGGAATCATTTCAAAGAAACTTTTTCAGATTGGGTAGCAATCGGTATTCTAATCATTGCATTGATCATGTTATTGATCGTAAATGCAATCAACAAAGTTGTAGAAAGCCAAAAATTCAAAAAATTATCACCAGTTCAACAAGAACAATATGTGGTAATGTCTAAGCAAAATTATTTTTCTCGTTTGTTGAGAAGTAGTAGTGAAAGACAATCCGATGAAGAAGAACAGGCAATCATTTTGGACCACGGTTTTGATGGAATTAAGGAGCTTGACAACGCTCTTCCTCAATGGTGGTTGGCCTTATTCTATGGTGGAATTGTATATTGTGTGGTTTATTTATTGGCGTATGGATTTACCGATTTCGCAAAACCTTACGAGGAATACGAAGTTGATAATGCTAGACAGCAAGAATTAGTAGATATATGGATTGCAGAAAACGACATTAGCATGGAAGGTGCTGTCAATAAATATACCGATCCTCAAGCTATTGAAGAAGGTAAAAAAACATTTGAACAATTATGTGCTACTTGTCACACTGCCAATGGTGCAGGAGGTATTGGTCCAAACCTAACAGATGATTATTGGATCAACAAAACCCAAGATAGCTTGTTCTACAATATTTACGATATCGTATACAATGGTAGTCCTAAAAATGCTCAGATGCGTGCATTTGGTCAACGTGGTGAATTAACCGGTTTATCAATTGAAAAGGTAGCTTCCTATGTATATTATATGAACCAAGAATTAGCACCTATTACAGAAAGCGAGGGTGGTGCTGCACCTCAAGGAGAATTAATTGCTGAATGGTCTAGAGGTGGTGCTGCGGCTGAAGCAGCTCCAGCGGCAAAGACAGACAGTATTAAGTAATCGTCTTAACGGTTATCTATCCGTTGAGAAAATAGAGACGGAAGATTATGGGAGATCAATCTCAAATAAAAGATAAAGACTTAGAACAAATTTCTTTAGAAGAAGAAGCATTCCGAAATACAATCGGAACGATGGATAAAAAGGGAAAACGCCAATGGGTTTTCCCTAAAAAACCATCCGGGAGATTTACCACCTATCGTATGTACGTTAGTTGGATTTTGTTAGCCATTTTAGTTTTATCTCCTTTCATCAAATTACCAAACGGAAATCCACTTTTCTTGTTCAACATCCCGAAAGGTCAATTCATCATTTTCGGATTTCCATTTTTCACTTCAGATTTCTTTCTTTTAGCGATTGGTATGATTACCAGTATCGTTTCCATTGTATTGTTTACGGTGGTGTATGGTCGAATTTTTTGTGGATGGATTTGTCCGCAAACCATTTTCATGGAAAATGTTTTTCGCCGAATTGAATTCTGGATCGATGGAGACCGTCCGAAACAAATCAAATTAGCGAAACAAGCTTGGGACGAAGAAAAGATTAGAAAACGTTTGTTGAAATGGTCGCTATTCTTGTTGGTTTCGTTTTTAGTTGCCAATATCTTTTTAGCCTATATCATTGGTTCAGATGAATTATTGAAATTAATTCAAGATGGTCCAGGTCAACATTTGAGTACGTTCTTTTGGTTGTTGGCATTTACAGGAATTTTCTATTTTGTCTTTTCATGGTTCCGTGAGCAAGCATGTACTTTGGTTTGTCCGTATGGTCGTTTGCAAGGAGTGTTGATCGATAAAAAGACGATCATTGTAGCGTACGATTTCAAACGTGGAGAGCGTTCTGCTGGTCGTGCCAAATTCAAAAAAGGAGAAGACAGAATTGCCGAAGGTAAAGGAGATTGTATCGATTGTAAACAATGTGTCGTTGTTTGTCCTACGGGAATCGACATCAGAAACGGAACGCAATTGGAATGTGTGAATTGTACAGCATGTATCGATGCTTGTGACGAAGTCATGGACAAAATCAATCTTCCAAGAGGATTAATTCGTTACGCTTCAGAAGAAGAAATTGAAACGGGAGCGAAATTCAAAATTACAGGTCGTATGATTGCCTATACGATTGCCTTAATTGGAATGATTGCTGCCATCAACATTTTCTTGTTCAGTCGAAATGATGTCGAAGTGAAATTCTTACATGTTCCAGGTCGAAACTATAAAATAGAAGGAACCAATATTTCCAATTTGTATCAGTTCACGCTTTATAACAAAACCAATGAGGATTTGAAAGTCCACTTCGGAATCAAATCTCATGATTCTGGAAAAGTTCGAGTTTTAGATGGCACAACACCAATGTTCTTGGAAAGAGGAAAAGTTGCCCAAGGATCTGTAATGGTAACAATTCCTTTGGAGGATATCAAAACCTACAAAGAGCGTGTTGTGTTTATCGCAGTTGACGAAAATGGAAAAGAATTAGACGATTATACCACAAGTTTTTCTGCTCCACATTAATTCTAAAATAATAAATGAAGTATGAGTAAGTTTAAATTTACATGGGGGCACGGAATTATGGTAGCATTGGGGTGTTTCATGATTTTCATTTCATCTCTGGTATTTTTCTCTGGAAATATGGGAGAAATGGTGGACGATAATTATTACGAAAAAACAGTCGTTTACCAAGATGATATAGATGCAGCCAAGAGAGCCAATGCGATGAGCAATCAACCCGAAATTGTTCAACAAGCCAATGGTTATATGATTCGATTCAAAGAACAACCCACTTCAGGACATATTCGTTTTTTACGTTCCAACAACAGTGAATTTGATGTAACAAAAGAATTGAAATTGAATTCCCGTATGGAACAATTAATTCATGCCGAACAGTTGGAAAATGGTCAATATGAAGTAGACCTTCGTTGGGTTCAAAATGGTCAAAACTATTTAATCAAAAAAACGGTGAATTGGAATTCTCCTTCATCATAATCGCTTTAACACTTGGTTTAACATCCAGCCTACATTGTGTGGGAATGTGCGGACCTATTGCTTTGTCTTTGGGACTTAATCCTTCCAATCCCATCGATTTTACTACCCGTAACTTAACCTATCAATTCGGGCGAGTTACAACCTATACTTTGATGGGTGGAATTTTAGGTATTTTTGGTTTGGGAGCATCCTTTGCGGGGATTCAACAACCTTTAAGTATTGCCATTGGAATCTTGATGATCGCGATGGCGATTTTACCCAAAAATTTAGGATCTGATCAATTGGGGTTCAAACCTTTTTCTAAATTGATGTACCAAATCAAAATGGGATTGGGAAAATACCTTCGCCAAAAAAAGTATTCATCTTTATTTATTACCGGATTGTTGAATGGATTGCTTCCTTGTGGTGCGGTTTACGCAGCGCTTACGGGTTCATTGGCGATGGGAAGCATTCAAGGTGGTACATTGTTTATGTTTTTATTTGGGTTAGGGACGATTCCGTTGATGTATACGACCGTTTTGATGGGTAATGCAATCAGCGTTCAAACGAGGGAGAAAATTCTCAAAATTCTTCCTTATGTCATGGTGATTTTGGGAATTCTATTTATCCTCCGTGGACTTAATTTAGATATTCCATTTATTTCACCTGCATCTGAAAATTTAGAAGTAGGAGTAGAGGGACATAATCATTAAGGATTATTTAATCTTTTTCCAGTCTCTTTTGAACAATTCTTTTAATTCTGTTTTGAATTCTTCACTGAAAATTTCTTTTGGACTTTCTAGAGAATCAATTGGAACTAAATATGTTCTGATTTCATCGTAGTGATCAAATTTTTTATTTTTATCGGAATCAACTTTGGAACTGATCAAGAATTGTTTTGAGCTTGAGATGTAATTCCATTTTGTCAAATCCATATTTTTAGGAGAAATTTGTTTCAAATTTTTCCCTTCTAAATCGGTCACGAACAAATAAGTTGGGTCTTTAAGGTCCAATAGTTTGTCTTGATTGTAGTCGTCAACTTTTATTTCAAAAAATAGAAAAGGCAATTGTTCTTCTTTCTTCGATTTGTCTAACTCTGGAGTGAAATATCTTTCGATAATCATTTTTTGCTCACTCAAAAGATGATAGTTCTTTGTATGCGTGTTGTAAAAAACCATATTCCAATGACCGAAATTCCCAACATCTTTATAATCTGTTTTTCTTTTATTGTCCGACTCAGCCATTTCCAAAGGGAAAATTAAGATTCCCGAATTATTGATTTCTTCAAATTTATATGTTTGAATTTTTAGAGAATCTTTTTGATTTTCTACGGCGGAATTAGAGGTTGATTCAGTTGTATTGGATGAAGATTCGATTGAATTGGATTCTACATTTCGGCAATTTAATAAGAGCAAAAATGAAAAAAGAAGCAAATAGGTTTTCATGAAGTCAAATTATTTGACCTGAAGATAGGAAATTATTTTTGATATATGATCTTTATGATTTCCACTCCTTCGGAATTTCACAAACGGGAATTGGAACCATTTTGTGCAAATTGGCTTTATGACGTTTGACGAAAATTTCAAAGACTTCTTTTTCTCTTCCTTGAAAATCATCTGTAGATTTTCCTTGTTCAAAAGCTTTCATGGCTATTTCCAATTCATCATAACTCGCTCCGATTTGATCTTCATCGGTTCGGTTATCGCCAAAAAGTCCGTCGGTAGGCGCGGCAGTTTGAATGTCTTGATTGATACCTAAAAATTCCGCAATTTCATAAACTTCCGATTTCATCAAATCAGCAATCGGACTTATGTCAACTCCGCCATCACCGTATTTGGTAAAAAATCCCACTCCGAAATCTTCCACTTTGTTTCCTGTTCCAGCCACAATGTAACTGTTGATTCCCGCATAATAATACAAGCTCGTCATGCGCAAACGTGCGCGCGTATTGGCAAGGGAAAGATGATAGGAATATTCGTTTTCTGATTTTTCAACACTTTCCACAAATTGATCATAAACCGGCGTTAAATCCACTCGTTTATCTTGGGTTTTCGGAAAATTTTCTTTTAACCACTTGATATGGTTTTGAGCGCGTGAAACTTGATTTTCTGCTTGATGAATGGGCATTTCCAAACACAAAACAGGATATCCCGTCATGGCGCAAAGTGTCGATGTAACCGCTGAATCAATTCCTCCAGAAATTCCGATTACAAATCCTTTTTGATGGGAAGTTTCTAAATAATTCGTTAACCAGTTAACAATATGATGGATGATTTTTTCGGTCTGCATTATATGATTAAATTTGGGGATTCAAATTAAACTTCAAAGATAATCAATTGAAAGCTTAGTGTGAACCAAAACAAAATAGAATCTAACAACATGAAAAACATACCTCTTTTAATTTTAGTCTTTTCTTTTTGGATGATTTCTTGTGGTAAAAAGGACCGTTGGGACGTGAAATTACCCGAAGAAAAAGTCGAATTGAAGTTTACCGACATCAGCAAAGATTTCTTTGATCTGAACAAACCTTTACTCGAAATTCAGACAAAATATCCTTTTTTCTTTGACAATACGACCGAAGGAGTTGTTTGGGAAAAAATGAGAAGAGATACGTTGGAATTAACCGTTTTTGATTCGGTTAATAAAGTGTTTGCGAAACCCAATTATCAAGAAGAATTGAAATCCTTGTTTGCACATTACAAATACTATTTCCCCAATGAAATCATTCCGCAGATTTATGTTTATTCGTCGGGATTGCAAAATATTTACGAACCAATTTTGTACGGACGTAAAGAAGGCATGATGTTCATTGCATTGGATGGATTTTTGGGAAGTAAGTCAGCTTTGTATGGGCGAGAAAGAGTATATCCGTACATGGCGAAAAATATGACACCCAATCATGTTGCAGCTGGAACTGTTCAGGCAATTGGTCGCGAAATCATTCCTTTCAATCCGCGTCAACAATCTTTCGTTGATTTGATGGTCAATGAGGGGAAAAGTTTGATTTTGGCCGATGCTTTGATTCCGAAAACTCCAGACTATTTGAAAATTGGGTATACCGAAGATGAATTGAATTGGGCAATTGCCAATGAAGGGAATATCTGGAATTATTTCGTCGAACAAAATATGTTGTTTGAAACAGATCGTGCCTTGAAAGAACGATTTTTAAATCCAGGACCCTTTTCGAAATTCTTAAACGAAATTGAAGCCGATTCTCCAGGAAGAATTGGTGCATTTGTAGGTTGGCAGATTTGTCGTGAATATTTGGATAGAAATTCGGATTTGACGTTGGAACAATTCATCCAAACCGATACTCAAACCATCTTCAAAGAATCCAAATACAAACCAAAAGCGAAAGATGGAGATTATACGCCAACAAAACAAGCGTCTAAAGACGAAGTAAAACAATACGAAGATTAATTATTCCAATAAAAAAGACAAAATGAGAAAGACCCAAATTACCGTTGATATAGAATTAGATGAAAATCATGTGCCAGAGAAAATGTCTTGGAATGCGCAAGATGGCGGGATTGATAACCAAGAAACCAAAGCGGCTATGATTTCTGTATGGGACGATAAAGAAAAAGAAGCATTGCGTATTGATTTATGGACCAAAGAAATGCCGATGGATGATATGAAACGATTCTATCACCAGATTTTTATTTCGATGGCGAATTCGTATTTGCGTGCAACAAGTGAAGATGAAGTGTCGGATTATATCATTGAATTTGCTGAAAACTTTGCACACAAAGCAGGAATTAAAGGATAAATTTCAATTCAACTCATAAAAAAACCTTCTCATTGAGAAGGTTTTTTTAGTATATAATTTTAAAGAATCTTAAACCAAAGGTCCTCCGCTTAACAAATCAGCGTCAGCGAATGATTCAAATTTCTTGAAGTTTTCTTTGAATTTGCTTGCCAAAGATTTCGCTTTCTCATCATAAGCAGCCATATCTGTCCAAGAAGATTCTACTTTCAAGATTTCGTCAGAAGAAACACCTGGGCAAGTTTGAGGAATTTCAAATCCGAAATAAGGATCTTGTTTGAATTCTACATTGTCCAAATCTCCACGTAAAGCTGCATTGATCACCGCGCGTGTGTCTTTTAAGCTCATACGTTTTCCTTGTCCATTCCATCCTGTGTTCAACAACCAAACGTTTACACCTGTTTTCGCAACTTTATCGCTTAACAAAGAAGCATATTTTGTTGGGTGCAATGGCATGAAAGGAGCTCCAAAACAAGTGGAGAATGTCGTTTGTGGTTCTGTTACACCAGCCTCTGTTCCTGCTACCTTTGATGTATATCCAGAAATGAATAAGTAAGCTGCTTGATTTGGATTCAATTTCGCAATTGGAGGGAAAACCCCAAAAGCATCAAATGACAAAAAGAAAATATTTTTTGGGTTTTTCCCTAAAGAAGGAACCGCAATATTTTCAATATAATCAATTGGATAACTTACACGCGTATTTTCAGTAATGGATTTGTCTTCGAAATCAACTTCATTAGTTCCTGGTTTAAAAACACAGTTTTCCAACAATGAACCTTCTTTGATTGCTCCAAAGATTTCTGGCTCACCTTCAGCAGAAAGGTTGATGACTTTTGCGTAACATCCACCTTCAAAGTTGAAGATTGTGTTGTCATCGGTCCATCCGTGCTCATCATCACCGATTAATTTACGGTTTTTGTCAGCAGACAAAGTTGTTTTACCGGTTCCAGACAAACCAAAGAACATTGCTGTATCACCATCTTCTCCCATATTGGCAGAACAGTGCATTGGCAATGTATTTTTATAAGTAGGCAAAATGAAGTTCAAGGCAGAGAAAATACCTTTTTTCATTTCCCCAGTATATCCTGTTCCTCCAATCAAAGCGATTTTACGAGAAAAGTTCAAGATTGCAAAGTTTCCTTGTCTTGTTCCATCAACTTCTGGATCTGCTTCGAAGCTTGGAGCTGAAACAATCAACCATTCTGGATCACCGAAGCTTTCCAATTCTGAAGCGGTTGGATTGATAAACATATTGTATACAAATAAATTAGCCCATGGCATTTCGTTGATGGCTCTAATTTTTAATTTGTAACGGTCGTCTGCACATGCAAAAACATCACGGACAAATAATTCTTTTCCACTTAAATGCTTGGTTACTTTATCGTATAAAGCATCAAATTTGTCAGAATCAAAAGGCAAGTTTGTTTTCCCATCCCACCATACTGTATTTTCAGTAATTTCATCTTTTACAATGAAACGGTCTTGTGGAGATCTTCCGGTAAATTTTCCTGTTAATACGTTGATTGCTCCTGAAGAAGCTTTTTCAACTTGTTTTTTATCTAATGCAATTTGGATAAGCTCTTCTGGAGATAAATTCCATTTTACGTTATCCGCTGAAATTCCATAATTTGCAAGTTTTGCATCCATTTGTGTTGTTGTTGCGTGAATTATTAATACTAGGTAAAGTGGCAAATTTAAAACAATTTAGCGTTGAATCGTTTGATTTTTATCATTTTAGATTCATTCAAATATTTCTATATATTTGTAAGGTTTGAACGATAACTATGTTTGCATTACATTTTATGTGGAACATTGGTTAAAGTTTTTTATTTTTGCCAAATCAAAAAAACAATTAAAACAATAATTATGTCTGACATTACATCAAGAGTAAAAGCAATCATCGTAGATAAATTAGGCGTTGATGAAAGTGAAGTAACCTTAGAAGCAAGCTTTACAAACGATTTAGGTGCTGATTCTTTGGATACAGTAGAGTTGATTATGGAGTTTGAAAAAGAATTCGACATTCAAATCCCAGACGATCAAGCTGAAAAAATTTCAACAGTAGGACAAGCTGTTCAATACATTGAAGATTTAAATAAGTAATTCTCTCATTCATTTTCCTTTTATGGAATTAAAAAGAGTTGTAGTAACAGGTATAGGTGCGCTCACACCCATTGGTAATAACTTCCAAGACTATTGGAATGCATTGATTAATGGCGTTAGTGGAGCTGCACCAATAACCCTGTTTGATGCCAGCCAGTTCAAGACGCAATTTGCTTGCGAAGTCAAAAACTTTAATGCCGAAGATCACTTTGATCGTAAAGAAGCTAGAAAATTAGACAGATGCGGTCAGCTTGGTATCGTTGCAGCTCGCGAAGCTGTTGCCCATAGCGGTATTTTAGAATCCAACGTCAACAAAGAACGTGTTGGGGTTATTTGGGGTTCTGGTATCGGTGGGATCAAAACTTTTGAAGAAGAAGTTTCAGGGTTTGCAACTGGGAATGGTATTCCTCGTTTCAATCCTTTCTTTATACCCAAAATGATTGCCGATATCACGCCAGGTCATATATCGATGGAATTTGGTTTTATGGGACCAAATTATACCACGGTTTCAGCTTGTGCTTCTTCGACCAATGCCTTGATTGATTCTTTGATGCTTATCCAATTAGGAAAAGCTGATGTGATCGTATCAGGTGGTTCAGAAGCTGCAGTTACGGCTTCAAGTATTGGTGGATTCAATGCCATGCATGCATTATCGGTCAGAAATGACGATCCTAAAACAGCATCACGCCCTTTTGACAAAGATCGTGATGGATTTGTTATGGGAGAAGGTGGTGCTTCCATTATCCTTGAAGAATACGAACACGCAAAAGCAAGAGGTGCCAAAATTTATGCGGAATTGGTCGGCGGTGGTTTGTCGGCGGACGCTCATCATTTAACTGCCCCACATCCTGAAGGTTTGGGTGCTTACAATGTGATGAAAAATGCCTTGAAAGATGCAAAAGTTTCCTTGGAAGAAGTTGACCATATCAATATGCATGGTACTTCAACGCCACTTGGAGACATTGCAGAATCCAAAGCTGTACAAAAACTTTTTGGTGATCACGCCTACAATATTCAGATCAATTCTACCAAATCCATGACAGGTCACCTTTTGGGAGCTGCGGGTGCGGTTGAATCAGTTTCGGTTGTAGGTGCAATAATGCACAATCTTGTTCCTCCAACAATCAATCACTTTACAGATGATGAAAATTTAGATCGCCGATTGAATTTCACATTTAATAAACCGGTTGAAAAGGAAATTCGTGTTGCGATGAGTAATACTTTTGGATTTGGAGGTCACAATGCTTGTGTTGTGTTCAAAAAAATCTAATATTTCCTTATGCTTTTTTGGGAAAAAATTAAAGGAAGATTTTCCAAAGACGTCAAACCCAATCATTCAGCTGATGAAGATGAATTGATGGTTTTTTTGTCTCATATTTTGGGCTTTACACCTTCCAATATTGAGATTTACAAAGAAGCATTTGTACATAGATCTGCCCAAGTCAAAGATGAAAACGGGAAAGATGTCAATTTTGAACGTCTCGAATTTTTAGGAGATGCAGTTTTAGGATTGATTATTGCCGTATTTATTTATGAGCAAGCTCCCGATAAACAAGAAGGATATTTGACCAAAATGAGATCCAAAATGGTTTCAAGAAGTCAATTAAACGAAATTGGAAAAGAATTAAAACTTGCCAAACGTTTGCACCCTGGTGGTAATCCCAATTTAGGAGAAGACATCAACGGAGATTTGGTTGAAGCCTTAATTGGTGCCATTTATTTGGATAAGGGATTTGATTTTTCGGCAAATTTCATTTTTAAACGAATTATTGATAATCATATTGATATTCAAAAATTAGAAAAAACAATTTCTAGTTATAAAAGTTTAATTTTGGAATGGGCCCAAAAAACAAAAAATAAAATAACCTTCAATACCTTTGAGGAGGATAATGCAGAAGACCTAATCGTTTTTGTGTCAGTCGTGCGTTTAAATGAAAAAGTGGTTGCGAAAGGTCGCGGAACTTCCAAGAAAAAAGCAGAAGAAAATGCCTCCAAAAGAGCCTATTATTTTCTGCAAAAAAAGATGGAAAACCTATTTCAATGATCATGAAAACCTTAATGATGGACGAAGCTGATTTCTTAGATTTTCAGCTTTTTGGTATTGCTTCTAATTTTTCAGATCCAGCTCAATTTGTCTTTCATCTCAATCGTGTCTACGAAACTCAATTTAGTCGTTGCCAGGATTTGGATGTGAAAATTGAAGGTGAGGTTTCCTATTATCCTACATTTGAGTGGGAAGATTGCCAATCGGGAATACTTTATTATATCATTAAGAATGCTGCATATTCCTTGAATTCTTCTGAAAATGAACGAACTTTGTCAGGATTATTTGATGTAGCGCCTCCCATCATTCCACAATTTAAACAATACAATTATTTGTTGAAAGTGATGGATTTAGATGATGTGCAATTGCCGATGCAAGAAGGAGCTTATATTCAGAAAATTGTTCCGCTTGAAATAGATCATATCAAAACAATCAATCGATTAATATTTTAAAATACGAAGTACATGTTATATTATAATCCTAAATATTTAAAGAAAACCAAAATCGTTGCAACTTTGGGACCATCTACAGAACCCGAAGAAACGCTACGTTTGATGATGGATCGTGGAGTTGATGTTTTCCGAGTGAATTTTTCCCATGCGGATTATGCCATTGTGGAGGAAAAAATCAAACAAATTCATCGATTAAATGAAGAATACGGATATAACACTGCTGTTTTAGCCGATTTGCAAGGACCTAAACTTCGAATCGGAGAAATGGAAGAAACGGTATTTTTGGAACCTGGAGATATTTTGTCGTTTACCAATGAAAACTTAAAAGGGACCAAAGAAAAGGTATTCATGACCTATAAATTATTTCCGAAGGACGTTCAAGTAGGTGAAAATATCTTGATCGATGATGGGAAGTTAATTTTGAAAGTTATCAGTACCAATAAAATTGATGAAGTTAAAGCAGAAGTCATTCAAGGTGGACCACTTTCGTCAAAAAAGGGAGTTAATCTACCCAATACCAAAATTTCTCTTCCAGCTTTAACGCCAAAAGACATTGAAGATGCGAAATTTGCCATCAGTCAAGGAGTAGATTGGATTGCTTTGTCATTTGTACGAACTGCACAAGATGTAGAAGACTTGAAAAAATTGATCAAAGAAAATTCTGACCATAAAATTCCAATCATTGCCAAAATTGAAAAGCCAGAAGCACTTGATAACATAGATGAAATCATTGCTTCAGTAGATGGTTTAATGGTTGCTCGTGGAGATTTAGGTGTTGAATTGCCAATGGAGGTGGTTCCGCAAAGTCAGAAAATGATTGTGGCAAAAGCGAAATTGGCGAGAATCCCTGTGATTGTGGCTACTCAAATGATGGAAAGCATGATCTCTAGCTTAACTCCGACGAGAGCTGAAGTGAATGACGTTGCCAATGCCGTTTTTGATGGTGTCGATGCTGTAATGTTGAGTGGTGAAACTTCTGTTGGGAAATATCCGGTTCAAGTAATTGAGACGATGACCAAAATTCTTCAACGTGTAGAAGATTCAGATTTAATCAATGTTCCAAAGTTAAAACCAAACAATAAAAACGATCGTTTCGTTACGAAAATTGTTTGTTACAATGCTGCCGAAATGGTAAAGTTAACAGGAGCAAAAGCAATATCAACTTTGACTTATTCAGGTTATACAGCCTTTCAAATTTCATCGTATCGACCTATTGCTCATATTTTGGTTTATACGCCCAATAAAAACATCGTACGTCGTTTAAACTTACTTTGGGGTGTAAAAGCGATGTATTATGATGCTGGAAATAGAAGCACAGATGAAACTGTAATTGAAGTAAATAAAATTGCGTTGGAAAACGGATTTGTGAATTACGGCGATTATGTCATCAATCTAAATGCAATGCCAGTATTCGAAAAAGGTATGACCAATACCGTTCGTTTGACTACGATTTAAGAAAACCTTTGACTAGTCCTGATAAATAGATACAGATTTTCAGTGATTAAAAATACATAAATTAAACAGTAGTAGCTATTAAGTTGCTACTGTTTTTTGTTTTATAGGTTCTATATTT
>NZ_JBEPMO010000013.1:0-64895 GCF_040545805.1 Moheibacter stercoris | reverse complement strand
GAAGTATGAGTTGGAATTGTATCGAGAACTTTTTGGTAGGCATTTCTCGATACATTTTTCTTCATTCCATTTCGAAAAACACTCGAAGTGACGTTTTGGTGATATTATTTCTTTCCGTCAGTTCGAGTCATTCAAATGAAGTATGAATTGGAATCGTATCGAGAACTTAAACTTAACTTACTGAGAATCTCTTCACAAAATCTCCCGGCGTACAATTGTGATGCAATTTGAATTGTTTGCTGAAATAGCTGACTGAGGAAAATCCGCTTAGAAAACTCACATCCGAAATATTTTTATCGGGATGAAGAAGTAAATTTCGCGCGAGCGCCATTCGTTCGTGTAGAATATATTCGCCAGGTGTTTTTCCGCAGAAATTCTCAAACATTCTGTGAACCGTACTTTTGCTGCAATTACCTATTTCCATCAGAGTTTCCATTGAGATAGGTTGTTGAAGATTTTCTTTGATGAAATTTTTGATCAAATACAATTGTTGGTTATATTGCAAATGATGCATTTCCTCAATATGTGCTTTTTGTGCTTCGATCATTCGTACCAAAAAGGTTTTCAACATCAAATCATTCAATGCCTTATTTTGTTCTTTTCGCTCCATTAAACCCAAAAATTCATTGAAAGCTCGAACCAAAGCCGAATTATTCTGGAAATGATAATGCGTTAAATCCAATTCCCAATTTCCGTTTTCTTTCGGATAGATTTCATTCAAATACTGCATTTGCTTTTCCATTTCTTTGTGTGGAATCAAAAGCGTTGCACATTGCACCGGATTTTTCTCGGAAGCTTCTGGGAAATCGGCAAAAATGGTTTTTCCTTCGGGGAGAATTAAAGTCGTTCCGGGTAAAAAATCGAAACTTCCTTTGGATTTGGAATGCACGACTTTTTTTCCACGAATCATTCCCGAAATCGACAATCCTTCGTATTGAATTTGAACTTTGGTAGAAGATTGAAAGGTTTCAAATATGTTTATTTCGATGTTTCCACAATCAAAACGCGTTCGGTTTTCTAAACCTTTTCGTAAATGTTTGGGCGTTTGAATCGATAATAAATCAATGTAGTACGTCATACATCATCTTCCTGATTTTTTAAAGATATAAAATTTGACTGAAACTATTTTGCCAATCATTGGAACAATCCTTATAAAATTAGGGAAGGATAATGACGAATTTTATCCTAAACAAAAAATCACTGAAAAATGAAAAACATCACATTAGAACAAGCAAGAAAAGTAGTTGACGCTGCCATCGCCAAATCAAACGAATTAGGTGTTAAAATGAACATTGCAGTCGTAGATGCAGGAACGAATTTGGTTGCTTTCAACAAAATGGACGATGCCTGGTTGGGTTCGATCGATATTTCCCAAAAGAAAGCGAGAACTGCACGTTATTTCAATATGGACACAGGCGCAATTGGACAATTGTCTCAACCGGGCGGTTCTTTGTACAATATTGAACATTCCAACGGAGGATTGATTACCTTCCCAGGAGGCGTAGTAATCAAAGGACAAGACGGAACCATCATAGGAGCAGTAGGCGTAAGTGGAAGCACGGTAGAAGATGATCACGCGGTAGCATCGGCTGGAGCGAGCGCAGTATAACCCTTCAAATTAGACCTTATGTGTCAAAATTCAGGAGTTGTTAATATGGGGCCGGGAGAGGTTCAAGTAAAAGAAATTGACTATCCGAAATTAGCATTGGGCGATCGCAAATGTGAGCACGGCGTAATTTTGAAAGTAGTTTCGACCAATATTTGTGGGTCCGACCAACATATGGTGAGAGGTAGAACCACCGCGCCATCGGGATTGGTCTTGGGACACGAAATCACAGGATTGGTTTTGGAGAAAGGACGTGATGTAGAATTCATTAATGTGGGTGACATCGTTTCGGTTCCTTTTAACATTGCTTGTGGTCGTTGTCGAAATTGCAAAGAAGGAAAAACGGGAATTTGTTTGAATGTAAATCCTGCTAGACCCGGCGCAGCTTACGGATACGTTGATATGGGTGGATGGGTAGGAGGGCAATCGGAATATGTGATGGTGCCTTATGCTGATTTCAATTTGTTGAAATTTCCAGATAATGAAAAAGCATTGGCGTACATCCGCGATTTGACTTTGTTATCCGACATTTTCCCAACCGGATTTCACGGTGCGGTAACAGCAGGAGTTGGTCCAGGTTCGACGGTTTATGTTGCAGGCGCTGGTCCTGTCGGATTGGCTTGTGCAGCGAGCTGTCATCTTTTGGGAGCAGCTGTGGTAATTGTGGGCGATTTAAACGAAGAGCGTTTGGCGCAAGCCAAGAGTTTCAGATGTGAAACCATTAATTTGAACTCTGATACTCCACTTGCGGAACAAATCGCTCAAATAGTTGGCGAACCTGAAGTCGATTGTTTTGTGGATTGTGTCGGATTTGAAGCGCGAGCGCATAGTCACGGTGGCGAATCAGAAGAGCAACCAGCAGTCGTTTTGAATCAAGCGATGGAAATCACACGTGCCGGAGGTTCAATTGGAATTCCAGGATTATACGTAACGGAAGATCCGGGCGCGACAGATGCCGCTGCCAAAGTGGGAAGTTTGAAAATTCGTTTCGGATTGGGTTGGGCGAAATCCCATTGTTTTCACACAGGGCAATGTCCCGTGATGAAATACCATCGACCGTTGATGAATGCTATATTGTACGATAAAATAAAAATTGCCGATGCTGTAAATGTTCAAGTTATTTCCTTGAAAGATGCCCCTAAAGGATACCAAGATTTTGACAAAGGAGCGGTGACGAAATTTGTGATCGATCCACACGGAATGATCCCTATTTAACTTGCTTAAATTATCTTACTAAACTTTAGAGTCGGGTTATATAGCCCGATTCTTTTTTTAATACCCATCGGTTTTTATTTCGTAGCCAACAATTTTGATGGAATCATTTTCTCGTATCAAGTACAAGTTTTCAAAAGTTTTATTTGGACTTCGCGTAACATAATATTGAAGCAAATATTCTCCTCTCGTAATCAGACCATCGGCAACAAATGTTGACCATTTATCGAGTTCAAAATTTCTCACGACACCATATTGATGGTAAGCGCCTATAATAAGCTGGTCCCATTCTTTTAGTGATGCTTCAGTTTTTCCTACATTGGCAATTAAATCATGAATTTCTGACAAACGTCCCAATTCCTGATAATAATAAAATTTATTGGCAATCTGTTCTGCCTCTTTCTTGTCAATTGCATTGTCTCTATGAGTGATGGTACAACTTGTAATTAGGAGCAAACCTAGAATTAAAATATGTTTAGGCATTTTGAAGTATTAACTAATTGATAAACATACAAACTTTAAGAAAAGCTAGCAATGAAAACTTGAAGATTTCTCCTTATTTTCGTTTGGATTCTATAACAAAGAAGGATGTTGGAAGAAAATTCACCCAAACGATTTGATCGAATTGTCGCCATAATGACCCAATTGCAATCCAAACGGATTGTCAAAGCACAAGAATTGGCCGATCGTTTTGAGGTGAGTTTGCGTACGATTTATCGGGACATCCGCAGTTTGGAAGCTTCTGGTGTTCCCATTTATGGCGAAGCGGGAGTCGGATATTCTTTGGTGGACGGATACAAATTGCCGCCTGTGATGTTTTCGCGAGATGAAGCAATGAGTTTTGTTGCAGCAGAAAAATTAATGGAAAAGTTCACCGATGAAAATATGAAATCGCATTTTCAGTCGGCAGTTTTCAAAGTGAAATCTGTTTTGCGAACCGATGAAAAGGATTGGGTCAATTCCTTAGAAAATCGAGTCAAAGTGAATTCCAATCATCTTTCGGATCATTCGCCCGAAGTTTTAAATGCACTATTTGAAAGCATTGCAAGGAAGACTCAATTGAAAATTACGTATGAAAGTGTCGAATCGGATGTTCCTTCCGAACGAACGATTGAACCTGTTGGATTGTACCACGAAAATCAATTTTGGTACATTATGGCGTATTGTCATTTGCGAAAGGATTATCGGAATTTTCGGGTGAGTCGAATTCATTCCTTTGAAAAATTGCAAGACTCTTATCAAATCGTACACCGAGAATTGGAGTTTTATTTGAAAAAAGAAGAAAAAATTTTGGAAGGAAAAGTTCGCTTATTGGTCGATCGGAAAGTAGCTCGCTATTTAGAAGCCGATCGGAATTATTATGGATTTGTGTCGGAAAAGCGACTAGGCGAGAAGGTAGAATTGGAATTCAACGGAAACTTTCGCGAGAATGGAATTGCAAGATGGATTTTGATGTTTGGGGATTATGTGGAAATTTTGGAACCCAAAGAATTGAAAGATTTCACCTTAGAACTTGTGGAGAAAGTCAAACGGAATTTGAAATAAAAACCCCACCTGATTTCCAAATGGGGTAATTTAAATTTTCTTATTTCTCCCAGAAGAACGGAGGTTCAATTCCTATAGCGCGTAAATACACATAACCTTGACCACGGTGATGGATTTCATTTTCTACAAAATAGGTAATGCTGTCAAACACGGTGTTTTCATATTGACCAAATAATTTAATTCGTTCCTCGAATTTCGAATCCTCCATTTTACTCCATAAAGAATTAATTAGTTCAGTCGTTTCATCCCAAGCTTTCAATAATGCTTCCTTGGAATTCCATTCGGTTCGTTCTTCGTCAAGAATTTGATCGGAGCCATTCACAATTTGGTCCAATCCAGGTCCTGCGATTGCTAAAAGTTCTTTGGTCATTTCTGAGAAAGGACGCATTCCTGCAATCGAAAATTCAAATAATTCTTTTTCAGGAAAAGCTTCAATTACTCTTCGGGTTAGGCCTCTGTTTGCTTGCCAATTTTTTAGTAAGTCGCCTGATGATAAAATGTTGGAATTTGCTGTAGTATTCATATCGTTTTTATTTAATTAAACATTGATACGACAAAGCTAAATAGAGGAAGTGACAGCAGTATGTCAGTAGGATTTTATTAAAATTAGAAATTAGAAATTAGAAATTAGAAATTAGAAATTAGAAATTAGAAAGTTCTTATAATTCTTACTACTTAAAACTCACTACTTAATACTTTGTACTTGATACTGCACTCATCTTTTATAAAAAATATAATCCGTTGGTAGTGGTTCTAGTCCAGCTTCTCGAAACAATAAAGCAATTTGCCCGCGATGATACGTAGAATGGTTGATGACATGAAATAAGACCTCTTGAACTGTATTGAGAAAGAAATCACCTTTTGAATTTTGGTAAGAAAATTTCATGTTGAGGTCTGAATTTTCCAAAATATCGATCGTTTTGAAATGATTCATTTGATGCAAATCTTCCAATTCCTCAAGTGCATGAATTTGCCAAGTTTCAAAGGTTTCTTGGGTAAGAATTCTGGCATTCCAGATTTGATGTGCATTGAGGATATGATTGATCAGTTCTACCGACCGTGGAGGAGTTCGTTCAGGAAATTGCATGAAAATTTCGACCAACTTTTGATTGGAATGGAAATTATATTCAAACAAATCCAAAAACATTTCCTTCATGACAAATCTTTAAATGATTAATAAAGTTTGTTTCAAACCTTGCAAAACGCAATTCCAAAAGAAATTAAAGAAGGATCGATCTTGTGAGCGAATGACAGGTTTGATGGCTACTTCTTCATATTTTTCTTTGGTACTTGATTTCACAAACAAATTTCCAACTGTATTCAAGACTTTTCTTTCTTTCCCAGTATCTGGATTGTAAAGCGTGACTTTCAAATTGTCGTATCTGACGCCGAAATCTCCTGTTGCACTTATATCATTTCCTGTAAAGTTAAAGCGAACTTCTTTCATATTTCCATCCATGGTTGCATGCAAATAAGGTTTCACAAAAGGTGTCATTCGTTTTGCGTCAAAATTGAACAAACTTCCTTTGATGTTGAATTTTTCTGAACGATTCATTGGGTTGAACGTCCAAATAGCTGTGATGCGCGAATCGTTCATGAAATTGGTCGTGATGTTCGCTTGAACATCGGGTATACTCGATTTTCCTTTACCCGAATTGACATTCTTTATATTCGCATTGAAATTGGAAAAACTCAATTTTCCAGCACCCGAACTCGCTTCGGTTTCTTCTTCATATTCGACGAGAGAATTTTTTAAATTCAAGTGATTGACTTCTAGATAGATCGGTAAATCGCGCAAAAGTTTGCTATACAATAATTTCTTTTTGGGGTCATCTGGCGGAAGTTTGCTTCGGTACACGTTGGCATGAACTTTTTCCAAATTCATCGTATTGATTTTCAAAGACAAATCGTCTCCTCTAAAACTCCAATTCAGGTTGGGAATTTGAATGCTTTGTGCGGAAATCGTATACAAATCCAATTCTTTTTTCAATTGTCGAACAAATTGGTTACGCGTTAATTTGGGTTTCATGCTGAAATTGCTCAAATCAAATTTGCCATTGACATAAGAAATGTTTTGAGACTGCAATCGATATACATTGTTGGGATTGTAATCCAATGATTTGGCTTTGAGAGAAATATCTTTGTAAAGGATAGGAATTTTTTCTTTGTAAGATTCCGGATTCATCTCAATGTTTTTCATTTCAAAATTTACATCGTTTACGGTTAAAAGATTTTGATTTCCATTGAGTTGGTTCAATTTATAGGTAGCATTTTTGATGGTAACATCGCCAATTTGAATGATGTCAATAAAATCTGAAGCTGCGTTTTCAACTTTTTTCTTAGTCGATTTGGATTGAAACGAAGTGATATCAGGATGATCCATCAAAATGGATTCGACAATCAGTTTATCGGCAAATACATTGGAAACATTTTTAACCTGGATATTGATGTTTTTTGCATCCAATGCATTTCGAATTCTGAAGCGAGAATTATCCAATTGAATGCTCCCTATATTTAAATCAAAAGGCAAAATATGAGAAGCAATTCTTGCAGAATCTGTTGGGCGTTCTTTGGTATTGCGAATATTCACATCAACTGAATCAAACTTCAATATATCGGCTTTAAAATAGAGCGCATTTTTTTGATTATAGCCCCAATCCAATCCTGTAAAAATAACTTGTGGAGTTTTGATATCAGGAACCAAACGATAATTGACTTTTTTCAGATCGACTTTTATAACATCTTCATTGGAATTCAAATCAAAATTATTGAGATAGAACAAATTATCATTGACCTTCAAACTGGAAGCGTTTAATTGTTGAACGGGATTGATTTGGTAAAAGATTTTTCCACTTGTCATTTCAAAGTCTGTGTAGGTAAAGGGAATGTCTTTTTCCAAGGTTCTTTGCGAAAGATTTACGCCACCAATGTCCAAATCCAAATTCTGGAATTCTGCCAATTTGGTTGTTTTGTCAGATTTAAATAGTTCAAAAAAAGCATCTTCAATGATGAATCGGTTCACATTTATGACAGAACCTAATTTGGAATCAGATTTTGTGGTATCCTTGGTTTCAGATTGATTGAAAACAACCTTGGGTTCTATGATTTTGATACTAAATGCGCTTAAATCTTTGTCTTTTAAAAGTTTCAAAAAGTTCACACCAACCACTTTGATTTCACCAACATCAGCGGTGAAATCCATTGGAATTTTTCCTTTAAAGTTTTCTTTGGGTGAAATGGAAATTCCTTCCACAGATAGGCTACTATTGAATAAATTAAACCCTAAATCTTTGTAGGCAAACTGATAAGCTGTGTCGTTTTTTTCTTCAATGATGGCAGGTATTCGAGCTTTGATCCAAGAACCTATCCCGATGTTTAAGAGAATTAAAAACAGGAGGATTCCTCCGATCCAGTAAAGAAATTTCTTTTTCGGTTGAATTTTTTTTAGGTTCATATGTTGTTAGATTTAATTTTGGTTTAATCTGCCAATTCGTCCATGAGGTCCGACCAAATAAACGGCATTTCCTCGTTTGGAACGTTTGCAAGTATTGAATTCTGTTTTGGTTAAATTTCGCCAATTCTTCCCTTTATCATCCGATACATCAACTCCGCCTAAACCACAACTAACAGCAGAAACTTGACTCAAAATAGCAACACCACTTTTGTATCCTCTTGGTGCCGTTTCGGGTTTTGTAACAATGGGTTGATTGAATTCATTCAACTCAAAGATAAATAAATTATGCTTAGATAATTCGGGGTTTGAGAAATCTCCTCCAACAATTAATCCAAATTTAGAAGAGGCCCAATAATCCATACCATTTGCGCCTGCTGTTGAAGAATCAGATTTGGGTAAATTGACGATGGTAGGAGGTTGGGTATTCAAGATAATATTGGATTTTTCACCGCCCGTTACGGCAATAAATAATTGGTCATTGATCAATTGCACATTGGAACCACTTGCGGCAAAATAGGCTTCGCCATTGGCAAGTTTCGGCATTTCATCTGGATTGATTTTATTCCAAGTAGATCCAGCATCATTAGTTGCTAAAACATAAGGTTGATTGTTGATGGGATCTCCCATTGCAATTCCAACTTGAGGATTGTGTTTGGAGAAATCCAAGTCATCTAAAAATACGCCTGGTTCATCGTCTTGGTAAACAATTTTCCAATTCTTACCAGAATCAGTCGTTTTGATGATCAGTCCGGGTTCGCCCACGGCCACTGCAATAGCTGTTTTATAATCTATGGCTTCAATATCACGAAAATCACGATTTTCAAATCCCGATGGGTTTACCCAATTCATGGTTTTACCACCGTTTAAGCTAAAGCCAATGGTGCCTTTGTTGCCACTTACCCAAAAGACATAATCGTCTACTACAGAAAGACCACGGTAATTGACGGTTGGTAGATCAAGATTGAAAATTTTTACATTTTGCGCAAAGCTGAAGGATGCCAAGATTAGCATCGCCAATAGTAGAGTTTTTTTCATAGGTTTAGTCTAATCAGTTATGGGTTATTTGATTACTGATTTGGACGTAAAAATATAAAAATATTTTATTGAAGAGGTTTAATGATGAAAATTCCTGTGGAAGTAACAGATTCTACGCGAATTTTTGTTCCTTCCAAAATATCATGTTCAAAATCGGTCATCGCTTCCATGATTTTTTGAACGCCATCTATATGGATTTTAATCTTGCCTAAACTTGAACGTTTGGCTCCGATGAAACTAATTACTTCGCCCGTCGAATTCATAATTTTTGGAACTTCAGGACGGTATGATTCTTTTATTTTGTACACAAAATAGAACAAAACGGACATGACACCCATCAAGACAATTCCTCCTAAAACTCCGATTAATAAAGAAGTTGTTAGGTTGAATCCTTGATAGATACTCGCAATGCTTACCCAACCAAACATGGATAAAAATGCCGTAATATTTTTAAAGGCAAAAAAGAAAGCAAACAAGCTATTCCTATATTTCCCCGCAGTTCTCTTTAGTAAGGTCGATAAAATCTGATAAAAGAATATGACCGTAAATACTATCGAAACTACCCAAAGAATTTGTTCTAAAATACTCAATGTACTGAACCATTCAAGCATAGTTGTTCAATTTATAATGTTTCGCAAGGTACGAAATTTTTATAATTTTAACATTTCGCTAATATTTATTTAACGTTTGAAGGTCTTTCCGCCTTCAAACCAGCTGCTTCCAACATGAGATAATGGATGTCTGTATTTTTGATAAAAGGTTTCAATAATTCACTTCCTGGTCCAAACATCGCCAATTCTACATAATCTGCCGAGTGGTCCATACTGATCCAACCGATTGAATTATGAGGTTTTTGAATTTCTGAAAAATATTTATAAGGTAATTTTTTGTAATTGTACAATCCGTCTTCTGCAACTTCCAATCCATCGTAATAGGATTTAATTTTGGAAGCCTCTTCATCGGTTAAGGCAAAACCATTGGATTGATAAACCAATTCTTTGATATGGTTGGTCGTATCGTTTTCTTTGATTTGATTCAAAATCCATTCATTGGTTTGGGTGAATTTCGCAAGTAAGTCAAATCCGGTATTGGCATTTTTTCCATAGATCACTCCCGGATTGGCGTTCCCATGATCGGTTGTAATAATCACCAAAGTATTTCCATCCTTTTCGGCAAAATCCATGGCGATTTTTACAGCATCGTCAAATGCAATTTGATCGTGGATCAAACCCGCAATATCATTGGCATGAGCAGCCCAATCCACTTTTCCTGCTTCGACCTGAAGAACAAATCCTTCTTTGTGTGATTGCATTGAATCAATAGCCTTTTTCGTCATTTCTGCCAAGGAAGGAAATTGATTTTGGATGTCTTGAGATGCGTTTCGATCAACAGAATAAGGCAAAGAATCTTCGTCAAATACGCCTAAGATGGGTTGATTTACGTTGGCATTCATCATTTCCTGACGATTGCGAACGACTTGATAGCCTTTTTTGACGTATTCGTTGTAGACATTCTTTTTGTCTTCTCTTTTATCGGGACTGAAGTATAAGTTTCCGCTTCCCATCATGACATCAAATCCCAATTTGTGATAGGTATCGGCAATTTCAGGTTGTGAATTTCTACTGTTGCTTGTGACGCAAAAACCAGCGGGTGTTGCATGGGTAATGGCTACTGTGGTTACACAACCAACTTTTTTACCTGCTTTTTTGAATTTTTGCCAAATGGGCGTATTGGTAGAACCATCTGGATTCACATTTAAAGAACCATTTTTGACACGAACTCCTCCACCAAATGCAGAACTTGCCGCTGCAGAATCGGTCACGATTGAACTTGCTGAAGCTGTGTCCATCAAAGCTCTGGAAACTTTGTTGTCTTTGTATAATTGCATCCAATTGGAACTTCTCCCATGAATTCGATTCAGGTATAAATCGGCCATGTTGAGTGTGCCCGTGCTCATTCCATCGCTAATCAGCATGATGATGTTTTTCGCCGTTTTTCCTTTTCCAGAAATTTCTGCTGGCCTAGCCAATATATCAATGGGTGATAACAAGGCAACTCCAGCTGTCGCCAAACTTCCGTACTTGAAAAACTTTCTTCTATCCATGATGATTTGTATTTTCATGCAAAGTAAAAACTTTTCTATTTGTGCGATGTTAAGTTTAGTTTATAATTAACAAATTGGCACGAAAATTTCATGTTTATTTGCCGTTGAAATTTTGTATATGAATCGGGTTTATTTCTTTATGGTTATGTGTTTTATCGCAGATTGGTATACTTATCAGGCTGTTAAAACGACCTTTTCCAATAAATGGATTCATCGCGTCTATTTGCTTATTTCTGCACTTATTGCTGCCTATTTAGTTGTTGGTTTTTCAAATTTCGATGGAAGAAATGGTCAAAATCATCACACACTTATTGTTTTGGGCTTGTTTTTACTGGTGTATGTTCCCAAAATGTTAATTGGGTTGTTTCTTTTTTTGGAAGATATCAGTCGTCTATTCATTGGAGGTGTCAATCGGGTTCGATCCAAAAAAGATCCAAAGTACATTCCTTCGAGAAGAAAATTCATCAGTCAAGCAACCTTGGCGATAGCGGCAATTCCTTTTTCATCTTTTATCTATGGAATGATGAAAGGTCGATTCAATTACCGTGTGATTCAACAACCCATTTATTTCGCTGATTTGCCTTCCGAATTTGACGGATTCAAAATCTTGCAATTATCGGACATCCATTTTGGAAGTTTTGACAATCCTGAGAAAATTCAATATGGAATTGATTTGATTAATCAACAAGAATTCGACCTTTTGGTTTTTACGGGAGATTTGGTTAATAATTTTGCAAAAGAAGGTAAAGATTGGGTCGAAATGTTTGCCAACATCAAATCCGCACCTTTTGGGAAGTTTTCTATTCTTGGTAATCATGATTATGGCGAATATACAGAATGGACTTCTGAAACTGATAAACAACGAAACTTCAAGGATATTCAAGCTCTACATCCGAAAATGGGATTTCAATTGTTGAACAATGAACGTGCAAAAATTACCAAAGGAACTTCTAGTTTGCATATTGTCGGAGTGGAGAATTGGGGCAAAGGAAGATTTTCCAAAAAGGGTGATTTAAACAAAGCTTCAGAAGGTTTATCCCCAGATGATTTCAAAATCTTATTGTCGCATGACCCATCGCATTGGGAATTAGAATCAAGGGAACATCCGCGTAACTTTCAACTTACGTTGAGTGGTCATACGCATGGCATGCAATTCGGAATCGAAATTCCAGGATATTTTAAATGGAGTCCTGTTCAGTATGTTTACAAACATTGGGCTGGTTTGTACAAAGAAATGGGCAAATACATTTATGTCAATCGCGGATTTGGGTACCATGCTTATCCGGGGCGAGTAGGAATATGGCCAGAAATCACCTTAATTGAATTGAAAAAGCGAGGATAATTCTTATTTTAGCGCATGCTTTCATTTACCGAAGAGAATTATTTAAAAACCATGTTCAATCTTTCCCAAGAAACGGGCGAGATTTCTGTCAATGATTTGAGTAAGGCATTGGACATTAAAATGCCAACTGTCAATAGCATGGTGAAAAAATTGGATGCCAAAGGTTTGGTTTCGTATCAGTCCTACAAACCTCTAAAATTAACAGAAGAAGGAATTACAACTGCCTTATTGATCATCAGAAAACATCGTTTAACCGAAATGTTTTTGGTCAACAAAATGGGGTTCGGTTGGGAAGAAGTGCATGAAGTTGCTGAACAAATTGAACACATCCATTCGCCAAAATTCTTCGCCAAAATGGACGAAATGTTGGATTTTCCGACCGTTGACCCACATGGATCTCCGATTCCCGATGCTATGGGAAATATGGATTGGAAATTTTATGAAGCTTTGAGCAATTTCAAGGTGGGAGATAAAGTTCGATTGGCGGCCGTAAGCAATTCCAGTCAAGAATTTTTGAAATATTTGACATCCAAAGGATTGAAACTGAAATCCATCATTGAGATCCTATCCAAAGAAGAATTTGACGAAAGTTTGACCGTTCAATTCAATGGGGAAACTACTGTTTTGAGTGCAAAAGCAACCGAGAAATTATTGGTCGAGAAGATTTAAAGATTCAGACTTTGTCTATTCTAATTGGAAATGGAAGTCGTTCAGTTTAGATTTCCTAATTTTGTGACATGCTTCATACAGATACCATTTGTGCAACATCGACCGCCCAAGGAATGGGTGCTTTGGGGATCATCCGTGTTTCAGGAAACGATTCTATATCCATTGTCAATCAAATTTTCAAAGGAAAAGATTTGACAAAAGTAGAATCTCATTCCGTTCAGTATGGATTTGTCATAAGCCCAGCTTCCAACGCCCAACCTCCAACTTCCAACCCAGAATTGATCATCGATGAAGTAATGGTGTCTGTGTTTAAAGCGCCCAAAACTTTTACTGCAGAGGATTTGGTTGAAATTACTTGTCATGGTTCGCCTTATATTCAACAAGAAATTTTGGAAGTTCTCATTTCGAAAGGAGCAAGGTTGGCAGAGCCCGGAGAGTTTTCTCAAAGAGCTTTTATGAATGGTCGAATTGACTTGTCACAAGCCGAAGCGATTGCCGATTTGATTTCGGCGCAAAATAAAGCTTCGCACAAAGTGGCTTTGAATCAAATGCGTGGAGGAATTTCGTCTGAATTGAAAGATTTACGCGAAGAACTCATCAATTTCACGGCTTTGATTGAATTGGAATTGGACTTTTCGGAAGAAGATGTTGAATTTGCCAATCGGTCAGAGCTTCAAACCTTAGTATCAAGTATCAAGACAAAAGTAGCGGGACTATTAAAGACGTTCGAATATGGAAATGCCATTAAAAACGGAGTTCCGGTTGCGATCATTGGAAAACCCAATGCAGGGAAATCTACGTTGTTGAATTATTTGTTGAACGAGGAACGAGCTATTGTCAGCGATATTGCGGGAACTACGCGCGATACTATCGAAGAAACCATTAACCTTGATGGTATTACATTCCGATTTATTGATACGGCAGGAATCCGTGAAACGACCGATGAAATTGAAGCAATCGGAGTGGAGAAAGCTAAAGAAAAAGTCGAACAAGCCAAAATTGTGATCCATCTCTACGAAGACGATCAATCTATTTTGGAGGGTTTGATGGATTTGTTGAAAGACAAAATCGTTTTCAATCTCAAAAGTAAAATCGATAAAGTAGGAGACATAGATCCGAATAGCCAAAGTCCAGCAGGATTTACCGAATTTGGGATTTCGGTGAAAGGAAATCTTAACCTCGATCGCTTAAAAACAGAGTTAGTAGATAAAATTAAATCGGGTGTGGAGGAAGATGCGGTTGTGATTACCAACCTTCGACACAAAGAAGCTTTGCAACAAGCCTTGGAAGCTTTGAACAATGTAGAATCGGGAATGCGTATGGGGTTGACGGGCGATTTGTTGGCTTTCCATCTACGCGAAACTTTGAAACACATTGGTTCCATCACAGGTCAAATCGATGTGGATAAAGACATCCTCGGAACGATTTTCGGGAAGTTTTGTATTGGTAAATAAATATTGACACTATACCGCTTATGATTATTTTCAAAGGATTTACAAACAAGAGTTTTTTGAAGGATATTCCATCATTAGAAACAAAGAATTGATGCGTATTTTCAAAGACTTAGATTTAGTAGAGCAATTAGGTTCAGGAATTCCAAGGGTTTTATAGGCTTATGCACAAGATAGTTTTCATTTTTCCGAAAACTTTTTAAGAGTTACATTGCCTTCAATGCAAACTTTAACTAGAACCGAACAAGTTACCGAACAAGTTAGAGTATTAATTTCGGGTATGACTGATAAAAAATATAGTACTGCAGAATTAATGGAACTTGTTGGTATAAGGCATCGTCCTACATTTTTATATAATTACTTACAACCAGCCATAGAAGCAGGTTTAATAGTCTTGTCTATTCCTGATAAACCTACTAGTAAAAACTAAAAATACTATTTAACAGAAAAGGGAAAATCTTATTAAAAATATCAAAATTCAAATCTTAAGTTATTTACATTTAGAATTTGGAAGTAGTGCTTTTTGAATTTCGATCAAGTTTATCATATACAAAACAGGTGATAGATACTGACTAAAATGTAAACCAATTATTTTCTTTTCAAAAGCAGTATGGTTTTTATCTAACTTCATTCACTCAATAAAAAGTATAACTCGCAAAATCTTCCTAGTTATTTAGTTTCTTTTTCTTTTTCTATTTCTATTCTTTGTTTTATACACTCTACCATTTATAAAATATTTAACATTTGGTATATTTACGTACTTATTAAAGAATAATGACTCAAAAAGACATCAAACAACTCGAAATAGAATTATGGGAAGCGGCAGACGAATTACGTGCCAACTCCAAATTGACAGCTGCTGAGTACAAAGACCCACTTTTGGGCTTGATTTTATTACGTTTTGCGGAAAATAAATATATAGAGGCTAAGGAACAATTAGCCGAAACCTTACCGATTAATCCACGTACCAAACAACGCCGTGAAGCAACGAAAGACGATTATGCAGCGATGGGTGCGATGTATTTGCCTGAAAAAGCGCAGTATTCGTATTTAGCAAGTTTACCCGAATCGGAAGATTTGGCCGAAGCCGTGAATACAGCCATGAAATTAATCGAGGCAGAATACGAGGATTTAGCAGGTATTTTACCAAAAAACTTCCACGACTTAACGCCAGAAGACGATACCGACAGCAATTTGTTGGCAAACTTGATTCGTATTTTCAATAGCGATTCGGTGCGCAATGCCAAAGGCGATGTGTTTGGGCGCGTGTACGAATATTTCTTGATGAAACTCTCGATGATGGGAGCTGGTGCGCAAGAAGGAGGCGAATTCTTTACGCCGCCATCTTTGGTGCAATTGATTGTGAACTTCATTCAACCGAATCACGGTATCATTCACGATCCGGCATGTGGATCGGGTGGTATGTTTGTGCAAACGGCGCATTTTATCAAGGATAAAGAAAATAAAAAAGTCAACGAAGCGATTACGGTTTACGGTACCGAATACAAAACGGGAACCACGAAACTGGCGAAGATGAACTTAGCCATACATGGGATTGAAGGGAAAATTGCCAACAACAATTCCTTTTATTCGGATCCGCACGAGTTGTACGGAAAATGTGATTTCGTGATGGCGAATCCGCCGTTTAACGTGGACAAAGTAGATGCGAAAAACAAGTTTTTGGCAGAAGACAAGCGTTTGCCTTTTGGTGCGCCATTGACCGGGAAAGGAACCATTGGTAACGGAAACTACTTGTGGATACAGTACTTTATGTCGTACCTGAATGATACCGGGCGTGCAGGATTTGTAATGGCGTCTTCGGCGACGGATGCCGGAAATGCCGAAAAACGTATTCGTGAAGAATTGGTAAAAACCGGAAATGTAGATTGTATTGTTTCTATCGGGAACAACTTTTTCTATACGCGTTCGTTGCCTTGCCACGTTTGGTTTTTTGATAAGGGGAAACGTCCTGAAAATAAAAAGAACATCTTAATGATCGATGCACGTAATGTGTACCGAAAAGTAACCACGACCATCAACGATTTCTCGGAAGAGCAACTAGAAGGTTTGACGGCAATTATGGCGCTTTACAGAGGCGAAATGCCCGAAGTAGCTGCGGATAATGCTTGGTTTAGCGAACATTTCCCGGATGGAACCTATCGTGATATAGAAGGTTTGTGCAAAATTGTGACGATAGATGAAGTTGCGGAACAAGATTACAGCCTTACGCCAGGGCGTTATGTAGGGGTGAATATAGACATTGATATGGATTTTGATTACCAAAGTCGTATGCAAGAACTTCACAGCGAATTAGCAACCTTGAACGATGAAGCCAACCAATTGATGAACCAAATTCAAGCGGTGAAATTATGAGAGAGGGATTAAGTTTAATTGAGTTTTCTGAAGTACTTGAAATTCCTCTTAGAAATGGTATTAATAGGCCTAGTAAAGATAGAGGTGAAGGGTATAAAATGATAAATATGGGCGAGTTATTTGCTAATGATCGTTTATATGATATCGATATGGAATTAGTGCTACTTAACGAAAAAGAGAAACAAAATTTTAAAATAGAAAAATTTGATTTGCTATTTGCCCGTCAGTCTATAGTTGCAGAAGGAGCTGGTAAATGCTCTATTGTTATGGAAGTTGATGAAATGACTTGTTTTGAATCACATTTAATAAGAGCTAGATTAAATGATAAAGCTAGTCCAAAGTTTTTTTATTATTTATTTCAATCTGATTACGGTAAAGCTTTATTATCGTCAATTCGCCAACAGGGAGTACAAGCAGGAATAAGAGGATCAGATTTACAAAAATTGAAAATTAAAGTTCCCCCCCTCGAAACCCAAAAGAAAATCGCTTCGATTTTATCGGGTTATGATGATTTGATCGAGAACAACCTAAAGCGCATCAAAATTTTGGAAGAAATGGCACAGCAAACCTACGAAGAATGGTTTGTGCGTATGCGTTTTCCTGGGTATGAATCCGCAACAATAAATTCCGAAACAGGATTGCCGGAGGGGTGGGAGAAAGATTTTGTATTTAATCAATTAGGGAAAGTAAAATCTACTACGAAAATTAAATCTTCTGAATTTCAAAATGAAGGAGAAATACCAGTAGTAGATCAAAGTAGAGCATTCATTGCGGGATATACCGATGATGAAAATTCTAAAATTCATTATGAAGGACAACCTTACATTGTTTTTGGTGACCATACAAGAATTTTAAAACTAATAAATTTTGATTTTGCAAGAGGTGCAGATGGAACTCAAATAATTATGTCTAAAAATTCATCTATGCCTCAGCACCTATTTTATTTTTCATTATTAAATATTGATTTGTCAAACTATCATTATGCTAGACATTATAAATATTTAAAAGATTCAGAAATTATAATACCAACAGAAAATATTGCTACCGAATTTGAAAAATTAGCTGTGAAAAATTTTGATGCTATTCAAAATCTTAGAATCCAAAACCAACGCTTACGTGAGGCGCGCGATATTTTGTTGCCGAGATTGATGATGGGGATGATAGAGGTTGAAAATGTAAAACCAAATGCAGATAAAATTGTAAAATTAGAACCTTCTAAAAAAGTTGTCTCAAAAGAATTTAAAGAAGCAGTTTTAATCGCTTGTTTAACGGAAAGGTTTGGTAGCGAAAAATATCCATTAGGAAGAAAAAGATACACAAAGCTTTCTTATCTATTTCATAGATATTCAGATAATAAAATTGAAGATTATTTGAGAAAAGCGGCTGGACCTTATAACCCTAAGACTAAATACGCAGGTCCAGAAAAAATAGCGTTGAATAGCAAATATATTCAAAGTTGGAAAGGTGCAAATGGCACAACTGGATTTATTACTGCCGAAAAAATTGAGGATGCTAAAAATTACTTTACTAATTATTGGCAGATTGAAGATTTAGAATGGTTGACATCTACATTTAAATTCAAATCAAATGATGAGTTAGAACTTTATGCAACGGTCGATAATAGTTTAGTAGAGCTGGCGAAAAACAAGGAAGAGTTTACGGTATTTAATGTTCTTAAGATTATTCAATCTGAAAAAGAATGGGAAGCTAAGTTGGAAAGAGAAATTTTTAATGATCAAAATATTGAGAAGACAATTAACTACTTAACGACTATTTTGAATTATTAAATTCAAAGCTTACGCGAGGCGCGCGATCTATTGTTGCCGAGATTGATGATGGGGATGATTGAGGTGTGAGGAAGTGGCTAACTAAAAAAACAAACTAACCAAAAAACTATTACTTATGAAAATGAACTATTATGGCGGAGTTAATATATAGTACTAAAGAAGTATATACAACTTACTTAAAGGATAGAAAATATAAAATTCCTGAATATCAACGTGGATATAAGTGGAATGAAAAGCAGATTTGTCAATTAATCTTAGATATCAATTCATTTGAGACGGATGACAAAGAAGATTTGTTTTATTGCTTACAAAATATAACATTATATCCTTCTGTTGCCGATAAAAATATTCTCCATGTAGTGGATGGTCAGCAAAGGCTAACAACTACTTATTTATTATTTTGCTATTTAGGGATGCAAGATTATTTAGAAGATAAGTTTATATATGCTGTAAGGGAGAGTTCGAATGTTTTTATGCAAAAGATTCAAAATGAATCTAAAGAATTTATCCTTTCTATTTTACAATCTGAAAACTTTGATTCATTTTGTTCCGATTTTGAGGCGTTAGATTTTGATCATCAAGATATCTATTATATGTATTCTGCTATTTGTACTATAGATAAAACAATTAAGGAACATCATATCAATCTTGATCGATTTAGAGAAAAATTCGTACAAAATGTAAAGTTCATCGTAAACGAAATACACTCCAATATCAAAGAGCAAGAACTTTTTATGAACTTGAATACCGGAAAAGTACCATTAGATGGCGCCGATTTGGTAAGGGCTATTATTATCACTCGTGTAGCTAAAGAAGAAATGATTTCATTTAATCAAGATTCTATAAAAGATATTGTAAGAATGAATGAAAAAAGAACACGAATAGGGTGGGAATTAGATCAATTAAATCAATGGTGGTCTTCTAAAGATGTAAAAAACTTTTACAAACCGTTTGCCAAATTAGAATTAGATAGTCAAGAAACAATCGAGTTTAATGAGGATATAAATCCTATCAATATATTATACAAACTATGGGCAAGTACAAAGGCAGATGTATTAAAATTGAAGTTGTTTGAAAATACTTCAATTTCAGCATTAGTATTATATAAAGAGTTAATAATACTACATAGAACATTGGTAGATTGGTTCTCAGATAGAGCTATTTATCACTATTTAGGTTATTTAGCTAATAATCAAAGAAATTTTAATTTTAAAAAATATTATGATTTATGGAATGAGAACGAATCTAATCGTGAATCATTCAAAACTCAATTGAGGAAAGACATAGAAAAAATAGTGTTCCGTTCTGAGAATAAAGGTGAACCAGGTTTTAGTTATTGGAGTGAACAAATTTTAAATTACGAAGGAGAAAACAAAACCAATTGGTATGAATCGAATCGTTTAGAAGAATTTTTGGTTTTATTAGATGTCATTGAAATATCTTCAAATGAAAATTATAGATTTTTATCACCTAATCATTTCAAAAAAAACAAAGAAGATAAAGAACATATTTATCCTTGTACTCCAAAGAACATAAAAGAGCTGGAAAATTCTACTAATGACTTCCAAGCTATTGAGCAGTATTTAATTAAATTAGATAAACGAGATTTATTTCCCTATCAAGAAAAAGAATGGAAAAAGAAATCTGATCTTGAAAAAGAAGAAATTTTAAAAGAATTGGAAAGTAAAATTCATCAATTAACACCAATTAATGCAATAGGGAATTTAGTCTTGTTACATTATTCGATTAATCGTGGATTTGGAAATGATTATTATATCGATAAGCGAGCTTCAGTGATAAATAATGTTCAGAATGGCGAGTATGTGAGACAACATACTTTGAATTTATTCGTAAAGGGTCGTACAGAAGTGATTAATTTAAATGAATGGACATTTAAAGATGTCGAAAATAATTGCAAATCTATTGAAGAGAGCTTGAGAGTATTTTTTGGAATTAAAAAAGAGGAATATGAAGAACCAGCAGCTTAAAGAACAAAGTTTATTGTTTTTATTATCCCAAAATAACTTTATTGTTCCTGAAATACAAAGAGAATACGTATGGGGTAATAATCCCGATGTATTGAATCGTTTTTTAGATTCGATTATTGATAAAATAGGTGACTCGTGTGATGTGTGTGGAAATCCTGAATCATCATTAAAAATAAATGTAGGTTTCTTATATACTTACAAACCAAGTTATGTAAACTATAATTACGAACGTTTTTTAGATGAAAATCTAATAGACGGTCAACAACGTTTTACGACCTTATTTTTATTATTATTTTATACCGCATTAAAAGAAGAAAGATTAGAGGATTTTAAAGACGCATTACGTTTTGAAGATTATCAACAGATTGCATTTGATTATAAAGTTCGAAATCTAACGCATATTTTTATATTAGATCTTATTTCAAAAGTTGATTCTCTTGAAAAATTAAGACTGATTTTAAGAAATGAGGCGAGTTGGATGCTCAATGATTTTAAACAAGACGTTACTGTTTTGTCAATGATTCAAGCTTTGAAAATAATTGATTCAAAATTTCAAGCTCGTAAAGAAAAGTACTTTGCGTTTATATTGAATAATATTAAGTTTTATCATTTTAAAACAGAGGCGACTAATCAAGGAGAAGAACTTTATATTACGATGAATGCTCGAGGTGAAGCATTATCTAAAAATGAAGAAAATAAGGCAGCATTGATGTTTGATGATGCTAATATCTTTGAGTATGGTAAAAAATGGGAAGAATGGCAAGATTTCTTTTGGAAACATCGAAATAAAAGTGAATCAAATTCAAATTCTGATGTAGGTCTTAATGAATTTTTGAGATGGATTCAAGTTATTGAGATGACTTTGCGTGACAATGATTTTGATACGGATGAAGATGAGAAGATTGATGATAAATCATTTACTAAATCTATAATTACCCTTATACAAGGTGAAAAGATACATTTAGACAAGGCTTATTTTTCAATTGAAAAAATCGAAAAATATTTTAAAGCTTTAGAATATTTATTTAAGGTATATGATGCTGATAAAAGTTTTCTTATCAAATACGATTCGATTTGTGATAACTTAATTACAAAAGAATGGCTTTCTCCGTCAAACAAAGTTTTAAGTCAGATTGATTGCTTTAAATTTATTCCAATTTTACATTATGTAAATAAATTACTTGAAACAAATAGAAAGGTTAACAATCAAAATGTTTTTAGATTATTTAGATATTTAAGCAATTTAACACATGACAAAACCATTACTAAAACCATTAATAAGCAAGTAATTAATGCAATTAAATTAGTTGATAATTTGTTGAAGGAAGATGATGACATTACAAAAGTTATTAAACTAGAAAAAGGTAGTGTTTCAAAATCACTTTTGACTCCTGAAGAACATTTTAAATTTTCCATTTACTTGCAAAATCAAAATAGAGAGCATTTAGAATCTGCATTTTGGAATGCTGAAGATAACAATATACTTAAAGGAAAGATAAGTCCACTTCTTCAGTTTTCTTATTTTGTAGATAATTCTAACGAGTTTGAACACTTAAAATCATTTGATGTATTTAACCCTTTAGATTTTGATTTAAACAAGTTTACACTTCTATTTTCTAACTTCCAAAAACTAACGTCAGAGGATAATGAGAAAATATCAGATAATATATGGGGAACCTTAATGCTTACCGACTATTATCAAGTTAAAGACTATAATGATACACATAAAATCATCGTATGTGAAAATTCTGATGATTTTCATTTAATTAGAAATAAAAGATTCTTATCGAAGTTGATAGAGATTGACAATTTTAAAACTTCTGAAGATTATTTTCAAAATATTTTCAATCAATTTTTGTCGAAGTATTCTACATTAGATGATTTGAAGAATGAAACTGATTTAAAGAGACAATTATATGCTTATTATATTGTATTGAAAAATTTAGGTAATTGGCATTTTGGAAAAGGGAAGAACTTTGGGGTATATTTAAATCCATCCAGATTTAATTCATTCTTTGAATTAAATGTTAGATACCAACACTATCGTCAAAAATGGCAAGGTGCAGATTATAATTATTTCGATGATAATAAAAAGCATATTAATAAATTTTATTCTCAATTATTAAAACCCAACTAACATGTCCTACGAATACTCAGAAGATCAATTAATCGAGCAAGCAACGGAAGATGTATTGCGCGAATTAGGTTGGCAAGTTGTAATGGCTTGGCAAAATGAGACCTTTGGCGAGGATGGTTTGTTGGGGCGTGATAATAAAACTGAAGTAGTATTGGAACGTTCGTTGCAGAAAGCTTTAGAGCGTTATAATCCTGGATTACCAGATTTGGCCTATAAACGTGCAATTGAAAAGATCGTTCAGAAAGAGGCTGGGAAGAACTTAGCACAACAAAATAAAAGTAAGTATCAGCTCTTAAAAAACGGCGTTGAGGTTTCGTTTACTAACAATGAAGGAAAAACGGAAAAGAAGACCTTGCGCGTTTTTGATTATAAAGATTATAGCAATAATGAGTTTTTGGCTGTTCGTCAGTTGGAAGTTTCAGGCGAATTGTACAACAGACGCCCAGATGTGATTGGTTTTGTCAATGGTATTCCATTGGTGTTTATTGAGCTCAAGTCACACGCTATTGATTTACGTTCGGCGTATGAGGACAACTTTAAAGATTACAAAGACACCATTCCGCATTTGTTTTACCACAATGCTTTTGTGATTCTTTCCAATGGAACCGATTCTAAAGTGGGTACGGTAACCAGTCCGTACAAATACTTTTTGGATTGGAAACGTATCACAGAGGAAGCAGAAGGGGAAGTGAGTTTAGATACCATGCTTCGCGGTACTTGTGCGCCAATTCATTTAATGGACATTTTCGAAAACTTCTTACTGTTTGATGATAGCAGCGGAAATATCGTTAAACTGATGGCGAAGAACCACCAGTTTATTGGAGTGAATCGTGTGTTGGACAATGTCAAAAACATTGAAGATTTAGAAGGTAAATTAGGGGTTTATTGGCATACACAAGGATCGGGTAAAACCTATTCGATGGTTTTCTTATGCGAAAAAATACATCGAAAATTTGGAGGAGCCTACACCTTTTTGATTGTTGTAGATCGTACCGAACTGGAAAATCAAGCCTATGATACATTTTCAGGCGTAGGTATCGTTAATAACAAGAACGTGATTGCCGGAAAGAAAACGGGAATGACAGGACGTGATCACTTGCGTGAGTTACTTTCCGATAATCATCGTTACGTATTTTCACTCATTCATAAGTTTTCTATCGATCCAGAATTAGAAACCGAATATCCTTTGATTACAGATCGTAAGAATATAATTGTCATTTCGGATGAAGCGCACCGTACACAAGGCGGTAAATATGCAAGAAATATGCGTTTTTACGGTTTGCCGAATGCGTCTTATCTTGGGTTTACGGGAACACCCATTATTAAAGATGAAGAAGAAGTAACCAAGAACATCTTTGGGGAATACGTTTCGGTGTATGATTTCAAACGAGCAATTGAAGACGAAGCAACTTTGCCTTTGAAGTATTTGAATAGAGGGGAACGCTTAAACATTGAAAACCCTGCTTTGGATGAACAAATGGCTGAAGTGTTGGAGTCTGAAGATTTAGATGAAGACCAACAAAAGAAATTGGCTTATTTGTTTAAAAAGGAATATCCTATTTTAACATCCGAGCAAAGACTACGTGCGATAGCCAAAGATTTGGTTTGGCACTTTAATGATCGTGGTTATCAAGGTAAAGCCATGTTTGTTGCTTTAGATAAGCCAACAGCCGTGCGCATGTATGATTACATCATGGAGTACTGGCCCGATTATTTAGCGGAATTAAAATCACAAATACAAAAAGCATCTGACCCACAAGAAGCTTTAGAATTAGAGCGTAAATATCAATTGGTTTCGGGAACAGAGGTATGCGTGGTGGTGAGTTCGGAGCAAAACGAAGTAGACAAGTTCAAGAAAATGAATTTGGATATTGAATCGCACCGAAGAAAAATGGTAGAACGTAACCTTGAAAAAGAATTTAAAGACGAAGAAAATCCGTTCCGTTTGGCGATAGTTTGTGCAATGTGGATTACAGGATTTGATGCGCCATGTGTTTCTACGGTTTATTTAGATAAGCCCATCAAAGGACATACCTTAATGCAGACAATTGCAAGAGCAAACCGTGTGTACGATGACGAGAAGGAAAATGGACTAATCGTAGATTATGGAAACGTTTACCAGCAATTAGAAAAAGCCTATGCTATTTATGGAGAAGGTGAAAAAGGAGGACAAGGAGAAAAGAAGGAAGAAAAACCTTTTGAGCAATTGGAATCCATGGCTAAGGAAATAGAGCAGGCAATAGCAGAGGTTAAGACAATGCTTTCTGAATTAGGGTTTGAATTAAATACGCTGATTGAAGCATCTGCGATGGGTAAAATTGCGGCTATCAATACGGGTATTAATGCCATTTGCAGGAATGAAGAAACAAAAACAAAATTCGAAATTTCTGCAAGAAATGTATTTAGAAAATACAAAGCTTTGTTTCCAGAAAAAGCAGCCAAGCAATTCGTAAGAGAATACAATGCGATTGATGCGCTTTATAATAAATTAAATGTAAAAATCAAATCTGCCGATGTTACGGAAGTGATCATGCGTTTGCAGTCTATAGTCAATGAAAGCATCAGTATTGATACCCTCGCAGAACCGACCAATAACTATATTGATTTATCGAAGTTTAATTTAACAGCCTTACAAGAGGCTTTTAAAAAGACAACTCGAAAGAATGAGCTGGTATACGATCTCAATAAGGCAGTAGAACAACAGCTGCAAAGAATGTTAGCACAGAACCCCTTGCGCTTAGAGTTCTATGAGCTTTATAAAGAGATTGTAGAAGAATACAATAACGGTAAGTCTGAAATTGAATTGAACCGAAGTTTCGAGCGATTAACACAATTTGTTCAAGCATTATCTGTAGAAGAACGAAGAGCCTTTCATGAAAATTTGGATGAACCAAGTTTATCTATTTTTGATCTTTTAGTGCAAGGAAAAGACTTGAGTAAAGAGGAGAAGGAATCCGTTAAAAAAGTGGCAAAGGAAACCTTGGAAACGCTACAAAAAGAGAAATTAAATATCCCAAACTGGAAGGAAAGTAGAGAAATCCGTTCAGCTGTGAAGACAACGATTTACGATAAATTACTTTGGTTACCTGAGGATAAATATTCAGATGAAGAAGTCAGCTTAAAAAGTATACAAGTGTATCAACATGTGTATAGTTACGCTAGTTTTTAAATCTATATTTAATATAATTAAAATCATACTAAAATATGTAAATCGTCAGCAAAAAGTGGACATTTTAGTTATATAATTTAAGATAGTGTTTTCTAAAGAAAATGTAATTTTAATTATGGGAAGCTTACACGCAGACGGACATCAGCAGGGTGTGTCAACTCATGAACATCAGCAGGAGTAGTTTTTCTTATCAAAGCATCAAAGACGATAGTTTTTTATACGAAAAACTAATGGAACTGAGTGAACATCATCCAAAAGAAGGTTTTTGGAAGAGTTATTTCCGCATTCGTAATCAAGGAGAAAAAGTCAACCATAAACGCTTGCACAGGATTTACAAACAAGCAGGTCTGCCTATGCGCCGTAAAGGGAAAAAGAGGAAAATCGAAAGAGTAAAGCAACCCTTGATCATTCCCGAGGCCTTTACCAAAGGTTGGAGCATGGACTTTATGAGTGACGCATTGGAAAACGGCAGGAAAATACGAACCTTCAACATCATAGACGATTACAACCGCGAAGTTCTCCACATAGAGGTGGATTATTCCATCAAGAGCAGTCGTGTGACTTGGATACTCAGAAGACTGGTTAATCGCTACGGCAAACCAGAATCTATACAGATGGATAACGGACCGGAGTTCATAGCCAAACTGATTCAAACATGGAGTGAAGTAAATGATATATCCTTCACGTATATACAACCCGGAAAACCTACTCAAAACTCACTTATTGAGCGGTTTAATAAATCCTACAGAGAGGGTGTTTAGGATGCTTATTTGTTTGCTGATCTAAAATGAAGTAAGAGAAATTACTCACCAATGGGTAGAAGATTATAATCATGATAGACCTCACGATGCTTTGGCTGGAATGAGTCCTGTGAAGTATAGAATTTCAAATGAAAATAAAAAAGATGTCATTCAAAGAAAAATGAACCTAAAATTATGTCCAAATTAGTATTTTTGATGCGTACTGAAAAGGGGAAGCCTACACAATCGTGTCTCAAGTTTATCTGAAAACGGTGCGAAAATAGTTTTGGTGCCACTGACAAATATGTCCGAATTTGGAACATTACCACCAACTGTTTTTTCGAAAACAGACGTACCATTCTATACCGATGCACAAACATTGTTGCAGAAAGTGATTTTGGATGTTTGATATAATAAAATTCTTCACCAATACGAACAGATTATACAACTTAAAACGTCCGTTATTTCATACAAAATCTTATAATTTGTATAGAATAACGGACATTTGATATTAGTTAATTATATTCATATTTAAACGTTTCAGTCTACGCTGATAACTTTGTAAATAATTACGTTTCAACTTCTCAGGTAGATAAGATTTATTGATTAAATCTTTTACTTTGTCTTCTTTAGTTGATAAATTCTGTATGACTTTAAGAATTGATTTATTCGTCATTCCAGCTTTTTCACCTAACACCAATAATTGATCAATTACTTTACCTTTCGAAATTGGTTTTGGTAATAAACCTTCTTTCAAAGCAAAGTCCGAATCCTCTATATGAATTTTAGTATTTAGTAAATCATAAGCTGGGCTTAATTTAAAATCACCTTGTTTCGTTTCTATTAAAGAAAAATTCTTTAAATGTGCATCTCCATTAGAAAATAGATAATTAAAAACAACTAAAGTAAATAGCTTTGGAGCTTCTACCTTCCACGCAGGTACATATTTTTTTAAAGCATCAAATAATTGAAGATAATTTCCTTCATATTTATATTGTTCCCCGTCTTTCGCAGGCGACTTCCCTAATAAGGAAGCAAAGTCTTCTACAGCTAATTTATCCCCTGCAACATCATAATCAAATCGTTTTGTAAGATAAGCTGGGCTTCCATCTTTAAAAAATACTAACGCATTTTCAGCAGTTTCAATTTTAAAAATTTGTTTCCCTATTTGCATCGTTAAATGCTCGTTTGCTGGTGCAAATTCACTATTTTTAGGTAAATCAGAAAGTGGCTTAAGAATATATTGTCCACTTTCGTTTTCATTGGTTAATCGTAATTCATTTCCTTCAAGAATAAGCGAATATTTTTCTTGAAATCCTGAAATTGAAATATGCGTTTGATTTTGATTAAAACTGTTTTTATCTTTTCGATCAGCTGGTGAAGTATAGTTTAAAATTGGATTTACTTTTCTGCCATCAAACATCTTTTTCAATACGTTTGGACTATACGTACTAAAATTTTCTTTTAATGAGCCTGGACAATAATTTAATTCAAATTTCATTTTACATTCTTTCTATTGTTACTGCACCAACGGTATCAACTTTTGATGCTTGTAGTAATATACCAAAGGCATCATCTTCATCAATCTTATACGTTCTACATATCATTCGTTTATTTACTCCTTCTGGCAGTAAATGATAAAAGAACGGGAATAAAGTATCCGATTCGAAATCGATTTGACTTTTAGGTAAGGTTAGACTAATTGAAGGTTTAGATTCGTCAGACAACCAATTTTCATTGTATTTAAAATGAAAACTACCATTATCTAACTGAGTCAAAACTCCTGCCTTTTCACCTTTATACAAAATATGAGCAATTCTCATTATTGAATCGTCTTAATTTCTAATTTAATCTCCATACCCAAAGCATCGCACAACTTTTGCAATGTCTCTAATGTAGGATTACCTTTACCACTTTCAAATTGCTTTAACGTTCGTAAGCCAACACCCGAAATATCAGCCAATGTTTCTTGTGTAATATCTAAAACTTTGCGACGTTCTTTTATCTGTTCAATTAATAATAGTGTCATATAATGCACTTTTATAGTAAATTTAGGAATAAATATAATATAAAACAAGAAAAGTGCAACTAATTGCACTTTTTAAGATTGAATATAAGTTTTGAAAATAACTGTTATCAATTAGTGCCATATATTGCACTATTAATATAATAATCAATGTTGATACATTACAAACTAACTAATTGATCTAATTGCTTTTGAATTTCTTCATTTTTTATTTTACGATGTGATGCATTATACACACTTCCCATCTTTAATAATTAAGATTTGTGGTGATTCGTGTTGAACATTGTAACGACGTTAAATTTCATTAGATATTGGTCTATACGTTAATAAATCTAAATAATTCAGCTCAAAATCGCTTTCCTTTATTATATTCCAAATAATATCGCATAACCCACAAGGTGTACTGTGTTTATAAATAATTTTTGGTTGATTAAAAGACGCTTGATCAATTTGGTCTAAATATTCTAAACTTTAATATCTATTTTTTTCATTTTTGTTTCTATTATTTCATCTATAAAATTACATTGAAAAGAAGAAAAAACCTATTCTATTCAATTATTGTATTTTCTTTGTAAATCAAAATATAGTTAATATTAGATTTAAGTAGATTTTTAAAAATACTATATAAAATGTTAAACTTTTACAATTTTTGCTACACCAATACTACACCTCATTCCTCTATAGGTCTTATAAATAGAGAGTTTGTCACTTTCTGTATTGGGAAGTAGAAGTGTTGATAAGTGACACTAAGTGCTTGCTAAGTGCTTCTAATTGTAATTATTGCGTTTTTGTGCCATATATTTGTTAGCACATTTTGGGATGTTGTTAGGCAATTTCTTACACCCAAATTACATCTCCAAATTGTGAACTCGAAATAAGATGTAATAATTACACCCCAAAATAAAAATAAGTCTTAAAAAGAAAAAGCTTAAATCAGGTAAACTTAGTCTGGATTTAGAATTTTATAAAGGTTCGACCAAAGATTTGAATGGTAAAATTAAGCATTTTTTAGAGTTCGAGTATATAAATTTATACTTGATAGATCAGCCAAAGACTGCGGATGAAAAAAGAGAAAATAAAGAGAATTTTGCTTTAGCAGAAAATATCAAATCAATCAGAGAAGCTGAATTTATTCAAGGAAAATATAAGATTGCAGATAATAGGAAATTAAATATTGGTTTCATTGATTATTTTGACAAATTACTCAACCAAAGATCAGGTTATTTAAGTAACTACAATACCTGGAAATCTACCAAACGTTATATTGATCAATATGTACATCCTTCTACAGCATTTCTTCAACTTTACCCGCAATTAGTAATTTAAGATTCAACTGTTTTTCAAATTCATGCAATGCGTATTTATCTTCGCTTGCAGATAATTGCTGCATTAAACGAACAGGATCTTGTATTCGAAAGGAATATCCGCCGTTTGTTCTGAAATACACATCGCCCATTTCTTGGCAATTCATGTAAATCCCTTGTTCGTTGGTTGAACCCCAATATCCAGAGAATACTTTGGTGCTAAAAAAAGTATAATTCAAATACCCAAGGGCTGTTGAATTGAAAATCCCAACGCTTGAGATCAGTCAAAAACATGTATGGCTTTTTGGCTGGGGTGAACGGTTAAGATAGATCCGTTCTTTAATGCGGTATCTGCTCTTTGAAATTTATAGACTAAAGTATCTTGGGTGTTATCTTCCCATTGAACTATATCTCTAAATTGGGATTTAAATTTTTGGAATAAGCTCATGATTGGATACTATTTAAAAATGTTTCATATTGCCAGTGCTCAGCAATGGAATGTTTATAATATTGATCATTCTCGGTTTCATTCATTAAAATTTGCCACGTGTCTTTTCCATGTTTTTGAATAAACCACTCTTTATAGGCTAATTGAGAAAAAGACTCACCGGGTTTATAATATCTTTTGGCTTCGAAAATGGCCTGATTTTTTTGGATAATTTCATTGGGTAAAAATTGATTCGGATTACAATTCGGAAATACATCTTGAATTAAATGGATTACCAATTCTTGAGAAAATTCAATTCTATTATCTTGAATCGCATGAATAAAGGTTTCATGAGCAAAAATGTCATAAAAATCCATGTCAAAATTTTCCTTTAATTGACGAATTTCTTGTTGAAGGGTCCCGGGTCCGGTGTGTTTAGTAAATTCTATCGCTTCTTTTCTATTGTCCATAGAAGGAATTATAACCCATGGTTCAACATATGGTGCACGAGAAGTTTGAGATGCGGCCCAATAGGATAAATTCAGTAAGATACTAGTCCATTTTTCTGTAATTGCCTGCCATTGCGATATGAAAGGCTGAAATTCGTGTTCTATACGTTTTCTATCCAATTCAATGTCAATAGATTCTGGATAACCCAATGGAGCTTTTTCAGATAATGTTAAATAGGATTCCCAAATTTTTTGGCTGCGGTTTATATGATAGGGTGAAAGGTTTTGAATTTTTGCCAATTCATATTCTTCTGCATAATTTTCCTTTATGATCGTACTTCCTTCTATGGCTTTATCTAGTCCTATTTCAATTTGTATCCGTAAATAAGTAGGATAATTTTCAGAAGACATTCCTAATTCGATTAAGTTATGGATGTCTTTTTTTATTCTATCCGTTTGGTGAAATTGTTCAATGGCTAATTTTTGAAGAATGTCTTTTCTTTTTTCTGAATCTACTGTACTATTTTGAATTTTTTTAAGGGCTACTTGTTGTTGTTCTTCAATAGATTGTAATGAATTACGTAGGGCATCCAGGTTTTGATTGAGAAGCCTTCTGTCATTTTCTTCAATCGATTGCCCTGAAGGAGCCGTATAGCTTTCTGCTAAAAAATCTGCATAGGCTAGGCTAAATTTCATAAATAAATCTTCTTGTAATAAAGCGCCTTGAAAAGAGGCAATATCCGTATGGATGTTACCTAAATATTCCATTCGATCCAAATATGTTTGCATTTCTTCAAACTTGGTATTAACCTTATTTTTTGATTTACATTCTTGAAATAAATCTCTATAAATTTGAAGAGTACTATCTTTAATTGAAGTATCCATTTAGTATAATTATTGCAGGTTTTTGAGTTGCTGAATTCTTTTTTCTAAAACTAAATCGGGTAGAGAAATATGCTTTCTATGTCTTTTCTCCCATAGAATATTCCAGTTGAAATTGAATTCAGGATAGTATTTTCTAGCTTCAATACGTTCCCATTCTAAGGAATCCAATATATCCTTTTTTAGGGTTTTGGCGAGCTCGTGTAGTTCACTTTCGTATCTGGATGAAGCTTTAGCATTTTCGTAAATTTCAATTTCTTCTAGCTTGCTTAGAATTTTTAAAAAGTGAATTCTATGCAATTGATCTTCTCCAAATTTTAGGTTAATGACTTGCTCTTTTTCTGCATGAATACCCATGAGCTCCATGGGGGCAATGGAATGGGTTTGTTCTTGGATATAATCAAATAACTCTTGATAACCATCAGCAAGCAGGTTTTCATCAATTGATGAGTAAAATTGCGCTTTATAGCTTGCCATATCTAGAGCTTGTGCTATCCCGGTTGCTTGTGCTAATTCCTGAAAACCCGTAGGTGGATGATTGAGGTCTTCACATGATGCCATTGCATCCGAAAGATTTTGTTCAGCTTGCGCTAATCTTTGGAAATGCGGATGATATAGATATCTTTTTGCTCGGGTTTGATAATAAATCTTATAATCTTCTAATATCCTTTGCATTTTTGCTCTGTGTAAGTTTAAAAATCGCCATCTTCAGCACCTCTAGATTTTAGTACTGGTGTTTTTATACCGGTGAAAATGCTTGAATATTCAAATGCTTTCCACACACCAGCATCATTTTTTTTGCAAGTTATAGGTCGTGCTGTGTCAACTCCAGATGATTGTATGTATACTTTCACTGTTCCGTCACCTCCATCCGTTGATCTTTCAATTTGAAAAGTATACGGCGGATTACCAACTTCGTAGCCATTAGAAAGCGAACTTCCTTTCACATACGAATAGGGAATGTATTTTTTGTCTTTTATTTGATTGATTGAAAAATTTGCTGAATGTGCTAAATCAAATCCCTTGTATGCCAATTCGGATTGAGAAGGCGATAATCCATTTTTATCGGTCGCAATAATAACCCAATGTCTACCCATTTGATTATTTTCAACGAGCTTTATGGAAGCCAACAGGAATATTGCAGCAGCACCTTCAGGAGTCGTTGCAAATTGATTTCTTAATTGTATGAATTCTTCTGTAGAAGAAGGCATTTTGTCAATGGTAATGGTTTTTGCGAATCCTAAGTTTCTAGGAAGGTTAGGGTTCTGTTCAAATTTTTGAACTTCTTTAACCGCTTTATTTAAAAAATTGAATAATTTGTTCATGATGGAATATGTAATTGATTTACTCAAATATATTATCCTTAAGGGTTGTAATCCTATTTGAGTTAGTTTAGTGAGTGAACACTTAAATTTTTCTAACGAACCCTTGAAAATGCTCTAGATTCAATGGTATATTAAAACAGTTCCTGAGTCGTTTTTATACCTTCTTTAAATAAATCAAGTTTATTAGTTAAATAATCCAATTCAATTCGGTCATAAATTGGCGGGATTAATTCTTTTCCTAATACATTATAAACACCTTTTTTGCCTTCTTCATTTTCTATTAAAAGTGCACCTCTAAAAAGAGTTCGTAATCTATTTCCAGCGAGTCTAGCAGTTTCGTTTTTCTTTTCATCATAAATCACCCAAGCACCATCTTTTTGAATAGCAAAAAAACCGCTATAAATATGTTGAATAGGGTCTTTTGTATAAGGTAAAATGGTGTCTTGATTCTGCATGTCAAATACTGTCCAGTAAAATTCTGCATCAATAAGAATGGCATGTGGTGGTTCTGTAATGGTAATAGAATTTAAATTTTTCCCATTAATTAGTGGAAATCCTTCTGGAGAATAAATATGTTTTTTACCATCTAAAGTATGTACTAAGGAATAAGGTAGAAGATGTTTATCGATAATTTGAATGTAATCTACATTTTCTAATAATATCTCACCATCTTTATTAATTAAATACGATATGCTATCTTTCTTTATGATGCCTAGTTGGGCTTCCCAAGCATTTTGTAAAATCTCATATTTACCCAAATTTTCGGGTGCAGCTACTTCTGTTGTTTTAAATACATGAAACTCTTCCTGGTCTTTCCATGAAAATTGAAATCCGTGTTTGTTGTAAATATCGTGTATTTGGGTTTTTATATTTTCTTCCACGACACCACAAGCGTATAGATATACTCGGTATTTGTGTTTAATGTTAGCGATATCTTCTCGTTCAATAGCTTTTTTAAGTTCTTCTTTATAAATAGGGCAATATTTACCTTCTGTGGACTTACCTAAAGAAGTATTGTATATCATCATGGCTATTAGAGTATAGATTATGTTTTTCATTATAGACTAGTTTTTTTTCCTTTCATATCAGTTATAAATTCTTCAGATCCCTTCTTCACTTGCAAACAGCCTCCAAGTTGGTTTTTGAATGCTATTTCATCATATTCCATTGGTAAAATCTCTTCACCAAAAACAGTGTAAATGCCCAGTTTTTTGTCGTCATTTGCTGCTTTAATGTATAGCGTTGCACCATCATGAAGTTCTGCGATGTTGGTTGCTTGAATACGGCTTAGGGTTTGATTGTTTTCATCACTAATTATGAATTCGTTCTCGTTTTTCCAATATAGAATGCCAGGTCTTAATTGACGTATACGTTCATTTTGATAAGGAATTAATTCTTTACCAGTAGTGTAGTCAATAACTCCGTATAATTTGTTTTTTCTAACTATTGCATAGGGAGTTTGATTGATATTAATGCTAGAATATTCTTTTGATGAAAGTATCACCTTTCCCTTTAAATCTATAATATCGCGATTATCATCATGATCTTCTACTATAAAATAGGGTACGTCGTTTTTGACGATTTCAAAAATGTAAAAGCCATTGTCGAAAAGTGTTTTTAAAGATTTATCAACCAGTTTTTGGTTACTTTCCTTCTGAATAATTAGAGTTTCTGAAACCGGATTCAAAATCACTTGGCTCAAGCCACGTTCTAAAGGTTTTCCATGGGAATCATAAATGGTTTTATTCCTATCGTAATCCTCTGTTTGAAGGTCAGTAACGACAATATATGAATGTTTATCCTCGAAATTGATAAGAGTAGCTTCTCCAATTTCGTCTATAATTTTTCGAACTCTAACGTTGGTTTGATCAACGGGTTCTATTTTGTACACCCAAGTTCTATTTTCTTGATTGGATACAAATAATCCGTTTCCTCCGTATTCAAGAGGTAAATTTTGTCCGTCGTGTGATATCAAAATGGCATTTTGATCTATATGTATCACCTTGTCTCCGCCGTATTGATGAATCCAAGCAGCATGTAATCCAGGAATAAAATGCGGTTCTAATGGTAAATCATCTAAATCCAATTGTAAACTTTTCAAAAAATCTTGAACTGTTGTGTATTTTGTACGAATGGGATGATTTTGTTCTAATTGATCGAATGTTATAGGATCCAAATTAGAATTCGCTATAGATTCAGTATAGCCTACAACGCGATAGGTTAAATCTGGATTCATTTGAAGTTGATATCCTTTTGAACCAAAAGCCTCTGAGACTTGATTGGTTTCAAATAAACTGACATCGCATATACTTAATAATTTGTAATAGGTATAATCTATTCCAGAGAGATATCCGTTTTTAACGGCTTGATAAAATTGTTCCTTTAATGCGTCACAATAATTTGATTTTTGAGCATGTGTAGTAGATGAAATGATCATAAAGAAAAGAGTTATTAGAAATGGAATTCGTTTTTTCATGGCCTTATAAAACTAAAACACTACCAAATGCACCGTCTTAAATAAACCATGAGACAGGCACTTGGTAGTTAGAATTTGAAATGAATGCTAATCAGAAAGTATTTTATTTCGCTTTAATATTTAAGCTTTTCAATACACTCAATAAATCTTCACTTTGAATATGTGCACGATATACACCATCTTTTACAGGGAGCATACCGTTAATTTCATATCCTTTAACTTCTGAACCTGTAGGTAATAGAATGTTAGTTTGGTGGGTATATTCATCAGATCTACCAAACTCAAAGTAAAATCCTGTTTCACCCGATTGAGTTGTAAACGTTTCTTGTCTAAGAACCTCGTAATTGTCTGGATTGTTATATTCTAAAAATTCTTCTAAGCTTGCTTTTCCTAACGTGAATGCAAATGGCTCATCGATAGAAAAATTGAAAATTTCTTCACCGATAGAGTTTAATAATCGGTATCCAGTTGCATTATTGAAATTAGATTCAATAGTAATGGTTTTAACTTCCCAATCTGAAGGGTATTCAAAACTTAAGTGGTTGTCTTCGTATTTTTTCATTCCGTTTGCTGTTGTTTCTGTTGAGTTATTGGTATTATCAGTTGCAGAGTTTGCAGAATCATTTCCTGACCCAGCATTATTGCAGCTAAATAAAGTCATTGCTCCTAGGCAAATCATCATTATTAAATTCTTTTTCATCTGTTTGAATTTTAAAGTTTTGTATTGTGTTTATTTCTGTTTATTTCAATTGTTGAGTCAAATGTAAAGGTAGGATCGTAGGTATTTTTAAATTCTTTGAATAATTGAGTAAACAGATGAATTTTTCGAGTAAAATGGGGTTCTCTTTAGATGGTTTTGTTAAGGCGAAATAGAAAATTGCTATTCTAAAGCCTAATTACGGCTTCTCTTAAGGATGGATGAGGTATAATTGCATTCTTTGTGTTCTTTCTTGAAAAAGTGTAATTTGACCAATTATAAGCCTTTATAATGAAAAACATATTAACCAAATCTCGCTTTAAAATGGGGTTTGAATGCTCGAATAAACTATTCTTTTCTATTCAATCGGATTACCCCAACTCAAAAATTGATGACCCCTTTTTAGAAGCTCTAGCTCAAGGTGGTTTTCAAGTGGAAGAATTGGCAAGAGCTTATTATCCTCAAGGGAAATTTTTTTATGTCCTTTAGAAAGTGGATATTGTGAACTGATGCAGGACTTATGTCCACGCTTTGAAAAACTCCACTTACAGAACATACTGCGCGAAGTTTGTATCCATAAAAAGACATTTGCTGCGAGGCACAGAAACCTCTGTTTGGAAAACAATAATCTTGCTCTTTGCATATCTTAGAACGTGAACTTCTTGCTATCTTACATATTTCCAGCGGCATACTGTCCACAATAAAACAATCTTCAAACTCATTAAATTGTTGTGCTAATTTCAGACGAATTTCAGACGAATTTCATTGATTTCAAAAGCCAATTTCCTTTTTCTACGGTTGTAAACACTGCGTTCTATTTTAGTTTTGAGTGAAGTAGGGAGATTTCTAAACAAATGATTTTTACTGTCAATCCCCATAAATTCTGCTGTCAGAGCTAAACTTATCAATTCTAAATCTTTCATTTGAGGAGATCTCCTTTGGTAACTCAAAAGTGTATCAGATGATATTTTTCTCAATACTTCCAAAATTGACTACGTCGAACCACTCCGTTAGGTTTCTTTCGTAATTTGCAATTAAGTTGTTCATTGTAAATGTTTTATGACTAAAACAATTTACTGATTTTCAATCAGATGAACAACTTTTTTATCCTAATTCATAATGCACAACGGGTCTTGATTAATAAATTGCAAAACCCTGCTTTTGTAAGTGGGGTTTTGGTTTTTAGGTTTAGTATTAAATGTTAATTTTTTCATTTTGTTGCGATTCGTTAGGGTTTCTAAGTGATGAGTTGTGTGATCGTATCGAGGAGTTAGGTAATCGTATCGAGGAGTTGAGTAATCGTAGCGATTTGTTAAAATTTATTTCATAAAAAAAACTCCTTTGAGTAAAGGAGTTTGGGGTGTTATTTGACACTGTCCAAAATGACACTGTCCAAAATTTTGTGTAAAGATATTTCAGATGGGTTTGACTTTTTATAGTTGAACCCTTTTTTAGGAATAAGCTATTTTATTTAGAAATCATTTTCTTTTTAGTTTTCTAAAAAGTTCCAAAATGTTTGGAGAAGGTTTTTCTTCATTTAACTCCTTTAAATATTGCAAAGCAATTTGATTTCCTAAATGATTGAAGCTTGGGTGTTTTAGATATATAATTTTATTTCTCTCTATTTCTTTGAAAGATTTTAAGAATTGTATAGATAGGGTGTTTTTTATATTTCCAAATAGGATGATTTCTACATTAGGATTTGTCTCGCATATATCTAAAACTAATTGAGCGTTTGCTTGAATGTCTTTGTTTATTTCTTTTGAAAGTTTGTGAGAGTTGGATTTTAATATGGTTTCAAGTTCCCCGGTATTGGGTGTGAAATAGTTTGATTTGTTTAGGACAAGGTATTTGAGATTTGATTTTTTGAGGTTCTTCTTGATAAGTTTGATAATAGGTTTTGTTCCACCATTGAAGAATTTGTTTTTTAGCGCTTCTTTTTTACCTGGATTGTCACCTATTAAGATTACATCAATTTCATCTTGAGTTTTTTTCCATTTTTTATTATAGACAAAAATGTTGAAATCATATTCTTTTCCATATTTGGATTGTAAGTTTTTAACTCTATCGAATTGCGCTTTAATCATTTCATTAAATTTTGATGAATTTAAGATTTATCAATCAATTCTACTTAGAATTATTTATAACCTATCTCGTGTGAGGGATAGTAGTGGAAACCCCGCAGACGACGAAGTAGGTGAGGAGTTGTAACGGATAGCCCGACCGCGTCTCGTCCTAAAACGAGACGGGGGCACACCCAAATAGATTTTGTTAGGGATTGCTTCTTTAGATTGCTTCTCCCGATAGTTATCGGGATCGCAATGACAAAGGGATCGCAATGACAAAGGGATCGCAATGACAAAGGGATCGCAATGACATCAACAATTAAACTTCTGTCGTACTCATCGCTTTTCTATGCAAAAACTTCCCATAGATATGACGTTTCGCAAATCTCCCCACCGAATCAGCATTCACCATCTTCACATAGGTATTTTGCGGCACACCCAAATATTCGTACTGAATACCATTCTGATGGATAATCACCAAGACCTTCTTTTCAAAATAAAAATCCTTGATCAACGAATTGGTGATCGTATCTTGGTATTCCTCGCTATTCTTTTCGTGGGTTTCCTTGTTGATGCTTGTCAAGAAATGATAGGCCTCAATGATTCCTTTGCTTTTTTCTTCGGCAGCCAATTTCCCTTCCTCATCGTCAATAAACCGATCGGGATGCGTTTCTTTCATCAGATTTCGGTAAATGGTTTTCAAGTCTTTCAAGCTTGCGTCTTTGGTAACGCCTAGTAATCTACGGTAATTGCCCACTCTATTCATAAAAATTCAAATCGCTCAATTAGTTAGCGTATTTGCGGGTGCAAAATTAGTGCTATTAATTTTACATACCGCCCCATCATTCAAAGCAAATTGAAATTCTTCACTTGCAATCTCGGTAGATTTACACTAATTTCACACGTTCAATTCGAGTCAAAGATGGAGTCTATAAGTGTTTTTGAAATTATCAAAGTAGGGATTGGTCCTTCGAGTTCGCATACGATGGGACCTTGGAATGCAGCAGAAATGTTCTTAAATCAAATTCAACGCGAACGTAGTTTGGATGAGGTAGAGGAAGTTTTTGTGGAATTCTTTGGTTCACTGGCGAAGACTGGGATCGGTCACGGAACCGATATCGCAGGTATGTTGGGGCTTTCGGGCGAAAATTTCAAAGAAATCGATACGACCAAAATCGACGAGAAAGTCGCTATGATCAAAGATTCTCAACGCATGAATCTTGGTGGACAGAAAGAAATCCCATTCATTTATGGTCATCACTTGATTTTGAACAAACAAGTCACGCTTCCTTTTCATCCGAATGGGATGATTTTCAAAGCAAAGTTTACCGATGGTTCCATGATCGAACAAGATTATTATTCGGTAGGAGGCGGATTTGTCGCAACCCAAGAAGAAGTAGGCATCGATACCATTTGTGTCAGAACTTTGTATCCTTGTCACCATGGAAGTCAAGTCTTGCATTATACCGAAAAATTAGGAATAGGATTTTCGGATTTGGTCTATCTCAACGAAGAATCTTGGAGAACCAAAGAAGAAACCGATGCCGAAGCCTTAGCGATTTGGAAACACATCAAAGAATGTATCTACAAAGGAGTTAACAAGGAAGGAATTCTTCCTGGCGGATTACAAGTTTCGCGTAGAGCGGCTGGTTTGAACCGAAAATTGCTCGGAGATAAAACCTATCAAACTATTGACGAATGGTACCAAATGGTCGTTGAAACAGAAGGCTCATTTACACTCATCAACAAATGGGTTGCCTGTTTTGCGCTTGCTGTCAACGAAGAAAATGCAAGTTTCGGTCGTATCATCACTGCACCCACCAATGGAGCAAGTGGTGTTATTCCAGCGGTTTTGATGTATTCGCAAGCCTTTACCGAATTCACTGGCGATGATAAGATCATCCGTTTCTTATTGGTTGCAGGCGAAATTGGAACTTTGTTCAAGAAAAATGCAACCATTTCAGCAGCGATGGGCGGATGCCAAGCAGAAGTAGGAGTTTCATCAGCCATGGCAGCAGCAGGTTTAACCGAAATCATGGGTGGAACACCTGCGCAAGTTTTGATGGCTGCTGAAATTGCGATGGAACATCATTTAGGATTGACTTGTGATCCCATTGCAGGTTTGGTGCAAATTCCTTGCATCGAACGAAATTCCATGGGTGCAATCAAAGCAATTACCGCTGCGCATATTGCGCTTGAAAGTGATCCCTCCAAAGCAAGAGTTTCGCTTGATCAAGTGATTCAATCCATGTGGGAAACCGCACAAAGCATGAGCGACCGCTTCAAAGAAACTTCTGAAGGCGGATTGGCCATTGCGGTGAATATTGCAGAGTGTTAATTTTGAAGTAGGAAGTAGGAAGTAGGAAGTAGGAAGAAGGAAGAAGGAAGTTGCCCTTCGACAAGCTCAGGAACCAATTTTAATGTTCCGAAACTACGTTTCTCCTCTTAATCTCAAATGCTCAGGAACCCCATTTAGTTTTCCGAAACTTCGATTCTCCTCTTAATGTTAAATGCTAAAGATGACAGAAAGTTAGAAGTAGGGAGTGCAATCAACAATCAACAATTAAAAATCATAAATTAGAATCACTAACTTAAATCGAACCCATTGAAAAAACTTGGCAAAAAAATATTTCGTGGATTTTTAGTTTTCATCGGACTTATTCTTTTATATGGAGTGGCAGTATTTGTCTTTCCCTTAATTCCAGTGAATGCGAACCAGGAAGATGCAGATGAAATCACTATTTATATTTTGACTAATGGTGTTCATACCGATATTGTATGTCCGATCAAAAACGACATCATGGATTGGACGACGCTTGTACCAACCAAACATACCAAATCCCAAAATTCCAATTTCAATTATGCGTCATTTGGTTGGGGTGATAAAGGATTTTATCTCGATACGCCCACTTGGGCCGATTTAAAGTTTAGAACAGCTTTTAATGCGGCTTTTTGGTTAGGAGAATCCGCCATGCATGTGACCTTTTATCGAAAGCCGGTTGAAAGTGAATCTTGTAAGAAATTGACCATTAGTAAGGAAAACTATCAGTTGTTGGTGAATTATATCAAAGATTCTTTTGATTATGAGAACGAGAAAACCGTTTTAATTCCTACCGATATGGTGTATGGCGACAATGATTCGTTTTACGATGCCAAACGAACTTATAATATTTTCTTTACCTGCAATACTTGGGCAAATTCGGCTTTGAAAGCTGCCAATCAGAAAGCTGCTTTGTGGACCGCGACCGATAAAGGGATTTTTCGACAGTATTCCACGAATTAAACCTAAATTTGTCGTTTTAAAATAGCTTTAGTTTTCCATGAACATATTTGATTTAGCGATTCAAGACATTGAAAAAGTTTCTCTCGATGAGGTGGTTTTAACACCCGAAAATAGAGCGTCTGTTGATCAATTGATACGTGAAAATCGCTATGCTGAACAATTGGCTGAATTGGGATTGCCCGTTAACAATAAGATTTTATTGGAAGGAAGTTCGGGCTGTGGAAAAACGATGACCGCCAAAGCCATTGCACAAAAATTGGACAAGAAGATCTATATTTTGAATTTGAGCAATGTAATTTCTTCTCGAATTGGGGAAACCTCACAACACCTCAAGCAAGTCTTTGACAAAGCAGCTAGGGAACATGCCGTTTTGTTTTTGGATGAATTTGACCATATCGGGAAATCAAGAGGTAGTGATGACAAAGAAGTAGGTGAGATGCGCCGTTTGGTTACCAATTTAATTCAATTGATCGATCGATTTCCCAACAAGGCTTTGTTGATTTGTGCAACGAACCATCAGGAAGTTTTGGATATTGCTTTGATGCGAAGGTTTCAACTACGCATTCATTACACTATGCCGTCAAATGATGTTTTAGACAACTATTACGATTCACTTTTGGCGAAATTCCCTCAAGAATTTACGTCTATTCAAAGAAAATATGGGATTTCTTTTGCAGAAGCGAAAGACGAATTATTTACGCAAATCAAATCCATTTTGCTGGCAGAATGGGAACAGCAGGAAAAATTAGACTAAAAAAAAAGTGGGATTGAATAATCCCACCAATTTGATTTAAAGCATTTCTACTTTTAGTATTTGAATTTCCTTGGTTCCTTCATCAAAAGGCCAGGAAATAGTTTCTCCTTGTTTATATCCGACGGTAGCAATTCCCATTTCCGACATAATGGAGTATTTTCCTTTTTTTCTTCTTTCCTTTCCGGTTGAAACAAAGTTATAGGTAGATTCTGTTTGGGTTTGTAAATCCTTGATGGTCACACGACGATTGACTGTTACAATATCATTTGGAAGATCTCTGCGTAATACTTGTTGCGCATGTTTTAACTCGTGGTTCAATCTTTCTTCTTGTTCTTTTGATACTTGTTTTCTTCTAATTTGTTCTTTGATCAAATCGTAAATTCCTGTTGTAACAATGATATTTTTTTCCATCATTTTTTTGGTTTTGTTTTGGAATTCAATCTGTAGCTTTTGGATGAGGCTCTCCCTATGAAACTATATTTCATAGGCAAAAGTGTCCAGCATTGAACTTCATAAAAATTAAGTATAAAAACCTGAAGTTTTCCCTGTCTAGAGCCCTGACAGGGACGAAGTGATAAATTCTTTTGAATCTTTGATAAATTTATCATCCAATCGATACGACAAGATTGTCATAGAATTATTGGAGTCTACTATGTTTATTGTCAAATTCATAATCGAAGTGCGACAAACATACAAAATACTTTAGATATGCCCCAATAGAAACCGCTGATTAACGTTCATTTAAGAATTGGTCAGAAAATAGGAGTGAAGCTTTTCGATTCTTAATTCTTCAAAATCATGAACGACGATATTGGCAAGCGAATATTCTTGTAAATGGGTATGCTCGCTCTTATATCCAGCACAAAATATTTCTGCTCGATGAGCGGCTAAAATTCCATTGGTGGAATCCTCGATGACCATACAGTTTGCATTTGGTTCATTGGCCATTTGAGCAGCCAATAGAAATATTTCGGGATGGGGTTTCGATGCTTTTAAATCAGCACCACTGATTTTCCCCATAAAATAAGAATCCAATTCAAATTTCTCGAAAACCATATCAATGGTAACTTGTGAAGCGGAAGAAGCGAGGATCAATTTGATTCCGTTTTCATGATAATGTTCAATCAATTTTCGAACTCCTGGAATAAGGTCAAAGTCGGGATCACCGAAGAATAATTCTTTGAAAACTTGTCTTTTTACGTTCATCATTTCCTCAATTGTTGTTTTCAACCCAAAAGAATCCATAACAGTTTGACAAACTTTTTTGGTAGCAGCACCTGCAAAACTAGCATAGAATTCTGCACTAACGTCGGCTCCAAAAGATTCAAACATTTGAAAGTAGGCTTTACGATGCAAGGGCTCGGTGTCCACAATGACACCATCCATATCAAACAATACGGCTTTTAAAGGCATATTCTAAGTTTTGATGTAAAGATAGAGGGAAAATCAATCTTCTAAACTTTCTAATTTTAATTTTTATATTTGCTCCTATCTACTAAGCTTAAAATCAATTGTTTGATGAAGGGAATGTTCTTGATTTCGTTTTTTCTATGCTTATCTATTTCGGCATTTGCTCAAATGGTATACAAAACGCCTTCGGGCGAAAAATACCATACTGCAACTTGTCGCTATGTGAAAAATGTATCGGAATCGATGAGTGTGGAACAAGCCAAAAAACGTGGTTTGAGTCCCTGTTCTCAATGCAAACCTTCCTCGGGTTCCAATGCTTCCACTAAATCCAATGGTTCACTTGGTATAAAATCAGGAGAAGCAAAAGGAGCCAATGCATTATCAACACAATGCAAAGGCACCACCAAAGCCGGTACAAGATGTAAGCATATAACCAAAAATGTCAATGGTTATTGCCATCAACATGAACCCAATTAACTGCCTAAAACTTTTTGGTAGTCCTTGGTTTTCATGAATTCTTGAAATATGCTTTCCGATTTTTTCATCAAAAGCTCATATTGTTTCGCTCCATGACTAATTCGTTTTACACCCATTTTGCCTAAATCCTCATAACTCGGTAATTTCGGAGTAGTGAAAACATTTAAGGGAAGTTTCACTTCCTGAACAAATAATTCTATGTCCAATTGGGTTTCAATCAAGGGAACAAAAACACCATCGGCTCCTGCTTTTTGGTAAATATGGGCTCGGCGAATGGATTCTTCCAAAGGTTCTTCGTGTTTGGTCGTGTAGGTGTCAATTCTTGCGTTGACAAATATTTTGCATTCATTTTTGATTGCCTTGATTTTTTCGGCCAATAATTCAGCATCGCCAAGAACACGTTTTCCATTGATCACTTGACCATCTTCTAAATTAATTCCCGCAGCACCTGCTTTGGATAGTTCCATGACAAAACTTGTGACATCCATGGGGTCATCTGAATAGCCCGATTCGAAATCGATGGAAACCGGAATGTTAACGCAGTCGATGATTCGTTCCACGACAAAAAGTAGTTCCTCGAAACTGATTTCTTCTCCGTCTTCGTAACCCATTGCATTGGCAATGGCATGACTTGAGGTGCCCAGCGCTTGAAAACCAGCTTTTTCTGCTAGTTTAGCGGAATGAGCATCCCAAACATTTCCTAATAACAAAGGTTGATCTTGCGCATGTAGCGCTTTGAATTGGTTGTAGCTCATAATTTTGATTTTTAAAAGACCTTAAGTTAGGCAATATTCAATTCCCATTCTGTTATATTTTGTTAAAACTTGAAAAAAAAGAGCCGAATTCTTCATGAAATCGGCTCAATTTTTATGTTTTTAAGCGAAAGTTTAAATTTCCACTGCGTGATATTCGCTTTCAAATCCATTTCGATCAATTGCTTGAATGGCAACTAATTTTAGTTTTTTATCGCCCTTGTTCAAATAAACATCTCGGTGCAATTTGTTTGATTCCAAAATAATGGTTTCCCATTGGTCTTCATATTGCAAGTACAAAACCCAATTTTTTATATCTTTATGGGTATAGGTACTCCAATCCAATGAAGCTGTCTGACCATTTTTTGCCAATGTAAATTCAGGTTTTGGAACGTTTAATTTCTTTAACCAATCTGATTTTGGTACCAAAGCTGGTTCGTTGTACAAACCATTCTTTAAAGCCGTTAATAGTTTCGGATTGTTTTGTAAACCTGCAATACTATAATGTACGACTCCTTGACTATTGGGAACCAATGAACGTGTCAATTCAATTTGTCGTTGGATTTCATTTGAACGATCGGAAACTTTCACTTCAACGGTGTTCAACCCCGGCCATAAATGACGTTTGAAGGTGTTTTCTGATTCCCACCATGATAATAATTTAGGGAAACTTTGGCGTGGTGCATCAATAGGCCAATACAATTGTGGCGTGAAATAATCCAACCATCCTTTGTTTAACCATAATTTTGCATCGGCATACAATTCATCGTATTGATTCAAGCCTGCAATTCCTTCTGGATAACCAGGTTTCCAAATTCCAAATGGACTGATTCCGAATTTCACGTAGTCTTTTTCTGCTTTGATTTCGTTGTAAATTCGTTCAATGAATTTGTTCACATTTTCACGACGCCAATCGGGTTTTGAAAGATGTCCTCCCTTTGCGATATACGCATTATAGGTTGCTTGATCTGGGAAATCTTTTCCATTATTGTAAGATGCATACGGATAAAAATAATCATCGAAATGGATTCCATCGATATCGTATCTTTTGACGATGTCCATCACAATCATGCTTGTATAATCTTGCGTTTCTTGTTTGGATGGGTCAAACCAATACATACCATTTTGCAATCTATACACCAAATCCGATTTCTTTTTCGCAATCGATTCATTGGTTACAGAACCACCATTGGTATGATGAGCACGATAAGGATTAATCCACACATGAAATTCAATTCCGCGTTCGTGAGCAGCTTTGATCCAAAATTCCATTGGATCGTAATAGGGTTCAGGTCGTTTGCCAATTTGTCCTGTTAAGAAAATAGACCAAGGTTCAAATGGGCTATCGTATAAGGCGTCTGCTGAAGGACGAGCTTGGAAAATGACCGCATTGAAATTGTTTTCTTTCAACATATCCAACAATGCGATAGCTTCTGCTTTTTGTTGTTCAGTCGATAATCCTCTTTTGGAAGGCCAATTGATATTGGCAACTGTTGCAATCCAAGCAGCACGAAATTCACGGTTTACCGCTGGTAAATTTACATGGATTTTTTTCGGCTTTTGTTCGTTTTTAACGACTTGAGGTTTTGTTGATTCCCTATTCTCGCTCAATTTTTCAGGAGTTGTAACGGGCTCTTTATCTTTTGTAGTTTCGACTAGAATAGGATCATTCTCTTTTGTTGTCTCAACTTCTTTTTGAGTAGTTGAAGTTGAACTAGCTTGCGGTTTTGCTTGAGAAGTTTGAGGTCCTCTTGGTCGAATGGTACATCCTATTAAAAAACTAAGAATAAAGGATGCTATGACAATCTTTTTTACGTAATTCATTTTCATATGAATGCAAAATTAAGTCGAATAATTGTAGTTTAATAACGTATTTTGGATGGAATAAAGTATTTGGGAATTAAAACTTTGTTAAAATAAAAATGGACCCTATAATGGGTCCATAATTTTGGATTTCTTTATGATTTATTTCACAAAATAATAATCATCTGAACGTTCCGCTTTTCTTGGTTCTGGCCAAGTAGTCGTGTTTCCATCTTTATCTAATGGCATTGCTCTTCTATCGCGGTTTACCAATTCTGCTTCCTGATCTGCCATATAAACCAAAGAAGCTGCTAAAATTGTATTGTATTCGATGTCATCAAAAACAATTTTGTCGTAGGAATCTCGGTTGGTGTGCCATGTGTAGCCACCATAACCCCAACTATGTGAACCCATCATAAAAGCAGGAACGCCGTGCGCTAAAAAGGAAGCATGATCCGATCCTCCAGAACTTGGATTTCCTGGATAGGTTGTTTCAATATGTTTCGTGATATAGTTGGGTGCTGCATATAGCCATCTTCCCATAAAATCATAGGCTTTTTCAAATCCACCACCGTTAATACGTACAATTCTCCCTGTTCCACTATCAAAATTGAATACGGCTTGGGTGTTTTTTACAATTTCTGGATGATCTTCTACAAAAGCACGAGATCCGTTTAATCCTTGTTCTTCACTTCCCCAAAGACAAACCAAAATGGTTCTTTGGTTGTTCGGATAATACTTTTGAATCATACGGGCAGCTTCCATTACCGTAATGACACCAGTTGCATTGTCACAAGCTCCTGTTGAGCCATCCCAAGAGTCAATATGAGCCGAAAGTATAATGTATTCGTTGGGTTTTGTTTTCCCTTTGATTTCTGCAATGGTATTGTAAGTTGGCAAAGTTCCTTTGGATTCCGATTTTACATCAATCGTTAATTTCGGCGCTTTTCCAGCTTGTGCCAATCGATACAAAGTGCCATAATCTTCGTTGGAAATATCGATCATGGGAATTGTTTTGGTTTTCGCACCAAAGATTCGATTGGCTCCCATAATTCCCGTCCAATAAGAAATTGCGACAGCAGAAGCTCCATTTTTTTCCAATTCCAAGGGTAAAGTATTATTGTTAAATCCTGTGAATTCCAAAGATTTCTTCCAAGCATCGGCAGCTTGCTTTTTTTCTTCTGTAATTTTGGCATAGGATTCCTCTGTTGCAAATTCTTTGTATTGATAATCAGATCTTCCATAATTTTGGAGCTGTGACATCAAAACGATTTTCCCTTTAACTTTGGGAAGCCAAGCTTTGAATTCTGCTTGCGATTGAAAAACGGGCATGGCAATTACTTCAGCGGTTATCGGCTTTTTGGTTGCGGGAGACCAAGCCAATTGAGTTGCATCCAATGATTTTACCCAAGGTGAAATCATGTCGATATGCGAAATTCCTCTTTCCCAATTGCGCCAAGTTCCAAATTGTTCATTTCTAGCTTGAATATTCCATTTCTGAAAAGTTGAAATTGCCCAATCATGACTTCTTTGTCCGCCAGTTGAACCCACTAACCTCGGACCCACTTGGTCCAAAAGTTCATGAGCCAATTGTTCCAATTGAGATCTTTGTTCGGTTTCTTGAACGAAATTTTCTATAATGGGTTTAAGTTGTTGGGAACTTTGTTGTTGAGCCTTTAGGCTCAAACTCATCGACAAAAATGCGATGCATGCAATTGAGGTAAATTTGTTCATGTGTGAATAATTAAGATTTTTAAAGATAAATAGAAAGTTTGATACATCAAAAATCAAATCCTATAAAAACAAAAAAAGCACCCTAAATAGGATGCTTTTGGTATATAAATTCATTTCTTATTTTGAATATTTCAGCAAAGTGTTTCCTTCAGCGTCCAAAAAGGATAATTGATCATTTACGATGCTATAGGTTTTGATTTGATCGAACATTTTCAAATATTCGGATTCTTTTACACCTGCACAATACATTTTGGTTGCACCCATTTTAGAAAAACTAACGGAATTCTGATTCGTCTGAAAACTACCAAACATTTGATTACAACCAGTGTTTCCAGTTAATTTTTTGGTGATTGCTTCCAATGTAAGCGTCGGTTTCTTTTCTGGGAATCCTTCATTGATGGTTGTTCCAGAGGATTCATGAATCTCTACCAATGTCCAATTTCCACTTAAATCTAAATTCAAAGTAGAATTTCCCGCTTCACCACCTTGCGTGGCACATGATTGAAAAAAGAACATTCCGATGATGGCTGTTAATGCAAAAATCTGTTTCATAACAAAATATTTTGTTGGGTTAACATTCAAAGGTTATGCCAATCAGATTTTTTAAATTTTAGGTAGTTTCGTTATTGGGTGCATCCAACTGTTCTACTTTACCATAATTCAAGGCTTTTTCTTGATCAAATTCACCTTCCCATTTCGCTACGACAACAGAAGCCAAACAGTTTCCGATTACGTTTACAGAGGTTCTTGCCATATCCATCAACTCATCAATACCCAAAATAGCAGCGATGATGATAACCGGTAAACCAAATTGATCGGCGGTCGCAATCAAAATAATCAAAGAAGCTCTCGGAACTGCTGCAACTCCTTTACTGGTAATCATTAAAGTCAAACAAATTAACAATTGTTGACCGATGGAAAGATCCATTCCTGCTGCCTGCGCCACAAAAATCGAAGCGAGCGAAAGGTACAAAGTCGTACCATCTAAATTGAAACTATATCCGGTTGGAACTACAAACGAAACAATTCGTCTCGGAACTCCGAAATCTTCCATGTTGCTCATAACTTTCGGCAATGCCGCATCTGAACTTGTGGTGGCAAATGCAATCGAAACAGGTTCTTTTAAGGCTTGAATGAATTTCCCAATTGGAACTTTCAAGAACAAAGCGATTGGTAATAAAACGAACAATAAGAAAACCAATAAGGCTCCATATAAGGTTAATAGAAGCATCATGAGGTTTTTCAAAATTTCAATTCCCATGGCTCCAACCGTATAGGCCATCGCGGCACCCACTCCAATTGGTGCAAAATACATGATCAAATTGGTGTATTTGAACATGGTTTCGGCCAAACTTTCCATGAGATCGACCAGCGGTTTTCGCTTTTTCTCTTCGACCATGGCGAGTCCAATACCAAACACTACGGCAAAAATTACAATTTGTAAAACCTTGTTTTCGTGGATGGATTTGATGATGTTTTCTGGGAAAATATCTCTGAAAAAGGCTGTGGTTTTGAAAATCCAATGCATGTTTTCAGGTAAGTGTTCTAATTCTAGCTTATCAGATGCTGAAACTGCTGCAGCTTTGTCAGGTAGTTCCATTTGAGGAACTTTGGACATGTCAACACCTTTTCCCGCTTGGGTTATATTGATTGCGGCTAATCCAATAAATAAGGCGATGGTCGTGGCACAATAGAAATACAATAGTGATTTCCAAGCCATACGACCCACTTGTTTCAAATCGGAATGACCTGCAATTCCATACACCAAAGTCGCAAAGAGAATTGGTCCTACAATGGTTTTGACGAGTCGAATGAATCCTTGACTTAAGGGATGCAGAGATTTCGCGAAATTCGGATAGTCAAATCCGACGACTGCACCTACCACAATACCAAATAAAATCCATGAAGTCAAAGATCTTTTTTTGATACAGTAAAATACAAAACTCGCTAGGGTTATCCATCTTGCAGCAAATAAAACGTCTGATGGAATGATGTTGAAAATATATTGTAATCCAACCAATACTGCCGTGATGGATAGTAATATCATCGGCAATATTACATGTAAACTTTTCTTCATGTGTCAACTGTTGAACGACAAAAATAGGGATTTGACTTTATTATACAAGTTTTCAATTTTTCGAATTTATGCCAATTGCAAGACTTAAGTTTAGGGGATTTCAGAAAATGAAAAGATTTTCAGGATGCTGATTGAAAATATTTTTTGAATATTTTTTGAATTTCTTTGATTCCGTCTGTTAAAGCGGCCGGACCTGGTTGTAAGATGATTTCGGATTTGATTTCGTACAATTGATTGGTTTGAACCGCTTTGATTTGATCCCAACCCGATCTGATTTTTACTTTTTCAGGTTTGAATTTTTTTCCGCACCAAGAGCCAATGATGATGTCTGGATTTTTTTCAATGACCAATTTCGGATCTAAAATTCGATCTTTTCCCAAGGATTCTTTTGCCAATTCTGGAAAGCATAATTCTCCTCCGCAAATTTCGATCAATTCGCTAACCCATTCAATAGAGGAAATCAAAGGTTCGTCCCATTCTTCAAAAAATACTTTAGGTCGAAATGGAAATTCTTTGGCTTTGGTTTGGGCTGAAAGTAAATTGGATTGATAGGAATTAACCAAATTTCGTCCCTTTTCTTCGCATCCGATAAGCGAACAAAATTGCAAAATCATGCTCAAGGTTTCTTCAAGACTTCGGTGATTGAAGATAAAAACATTAACACCATGTTTGATCAATTCTGCCGCGATATCTCGTTGCAAATCGGAATAGCCAAGAACCAAATCGGGATTGAGTGCCAAAATTTCGTCAAATTTTGCATCGAGAAACGTAGAAACAATGGGTTTTTCTTTTCGTGCTTGTTTGGGTCTTCTGGTGAAACCACTAATTCCTACCAAACGATGTTCTTCGTTTATTGCATACAAGATTTCGGTTCCTTCTTCGGTCAAACAAATAATTCGATTGGGAAATTTCGCTTCAAACATGTCGACAATTTAGGGCAAATTTTAAAAAGGAATAAAAAAATATTCGATCAAAAATAAATGAACATCGTTGATAAATTTCATGAATTAGATTCAAGAAAGCATTATGAATGTTTTAAATTTGCCGATTCGTATTAAATTATGAATTGGAGAAAACTTTTACTGCCTTTATCAGGATTGTTTTGGATTGGTGTTTCCTTGCGAAATTTAGCTTATAAACTAGGTATTTTTCGTTCGAGAAAATTTCCGATTCCAGTGATTTGTGTTGGGAATCTGTCGGTTGGAGGAACGGGTAAATCGCCTCATGTTATTATGGTTGCCGAATTGTTGAAAGATGAATTTCAAACCGCCATGTTGAGTAGAGGATATGGTCGTAAAACTTCGGGTTTGGTGATTGCCAATTATAGTTCCAAAGTCTATGACATTGGCGATGAGCCTTTGCAATTTTTCAATCGTTTCCGAAATAAGATTGTGGTCGCGGTTTCGGAAAATCGAATTATTGGGATTCAAAAACTAATGGGATTTTTCAAATCTCAAGTGGTGATTATGGACGATGGATTTCAACATCGACAAGTAAAACCAGGTTATTCGATTTTGTTAACCGATTTCAATCATCCCTACACCCAAGATTATTTATTACCAGCTGGGAATTTGCGTGAGCCTCGTTCGGGTGCCAATCGTGCAAATGTGATCATTGTGACGAAATGTCCAGATGCTTTTACGATTAAACAACGTGATGCAATTTTGGCCAAAATCAATGCGAAACCTCACCAAAAGGTATATTTTTCCAAAATTGTTTATTCGAATTCCTTGATTGGAAAAAGATTTACATTGACTTCAGATGAATGGCGCGATTATCAAGTGCTTTTGGTGACAGGAATTGCCAATTCTGAACCTTTTGTGGAATTTGTCAAAAATCGATTCAACAAAGTGCAACATATGAATTTTCCTGACCATCATAATTTCTCAATGGCCGATATTCAGGAGATTGATCAAGAATATGATAAAATCCAAAACTTGCATAAAATCATTTTAACAACAGAAAAAGATTATATGCGTTTAAAAGATGAGTCGGCATTAATTGAAAATTTGTTTTATTTGCCAATTGAAGTTGAATTAAATGATTTGGATGATTTCAAACAAAACCTATTAAATTATGTTAGAAAAAATTAACGAAGCAGTTTCCTATATACAAGGATTTTTAACCGAACAACCCGAATATGCAATTGTTTTGGGTTCAGGATTGGGGAAATTGCAAAACGAAGTTCAAGATAAAGTCGAAATCGATTATCAAAATATTCCACACTTCCCTCATTCGACCGTTGTCGGTCATTCAGGAAAATTAATTTTCGGAAAAATTGAGGGAAAACCGGTCTTGATGATGGCGGGACGTTTTCATTACTACGAAGGATATCCAATGGATGTTGTCACATTTCCAATCAGAGTTTTTAAAGGATTGGGAATTGAAAAAGTGATTTTGTCCAATGCAAGTGGAGGAGTAAACAAAAACTACGAAGTAGGCGATGCGGTTGTGATTCGTGATCATATCAATATGATGCCGGAACACCCATTGCGTGGAAAAAATATTGATGAATTAGGACCTCGTTTTGTGGATATGTCTGAACCTTATGACAACAAAATGCGTGAGTTTGTTGTGGAATATGGTGCTAAAAACGGAATCGAAGTAAAGCAAGGTGTCTATATGGGCTTGCAAGGTCCAACATTTGAAACACCAGCTGAATATGGGATGGTTCGAATTTTAGGAGCTGATTGTGTCGGAATGAGTACCGTTCCAGAAGTAATCGTAGCGAAACACATGAACATGCGTGTTTTTTGTATTTCGGTGATTACAGATTTAGGTGGTCCTGAAATCGCTTTCCCAGTTTCGCACGAAGAAGTCTTGGATGCTGCCAATAAAGCAATGCCGAAAATTATTACCTTAGTGAAAGGTTTGGTTTCTAGTGGAGTTTAATTGTGAAATAGTCAAAATTTGTTTGAAAAATTAAAAAAACGTTGGCAAATTGAATCCAATCTTCAGTTAGTTCTGATTTTGATTGTATTTTCGATTACAGGTTCTGCATCGGCATGGTTGTCAAAACCCTTTGTGGAAATGCTCGGAATGAGCGATGCCAATATGCCAAAATGGTTGTTTACGATTTTGCGTTTGATCCTCATTTTTCCAATTTACAAGGTGATATTGATTGTAATTGGGACTCTTTTTGGACAATTCAAGTTTTTCTGGGCGTTTGAAAAGAAAATGTTTAGTAGATTTATTCCATCAAAAAAATAAATCATGAAAGTCGTTTTCATTCTTCTTTTTACATTTTTTCAATTGGGAATTCTTTCGGCTCAAAATACAGCGGAAACTTCCGAGAAAATGGATTTCACGTATTTGGACATCAAAGAAGAATTTGATTTATTGGTCGATGTTTCCATCGTGAATCCTGAATGCGCCACCAAAAAGATCAATTATTATAGTTTGATTATCGGGACGACGGTTATCAATCGAAAATTGGAACGAATTTCTGTTTTGGTTCCATGCTTGTCCAATCAGTTTGTGCAATCGGATTTGATTACGATTAAACCCATCAAAACGCCAAAGTCTGATATAGCATATTTGACTGTAACCCAACAAGAAAATGGTCAATCTTTGGAAAGGATTTATGGGATTGAGTTTCGTGCCGTTTGGGGAAATGTTGTGAAAGTTTTATAAGATTTTGATTTTTTTCGTACCTTCAAAAGGATGAAAAAAGAAATGATAAACCGAAAATTTCTAACGCTTGCAACCTTCAATAATCCTTGGACAGCAGAAATTGTGAAAGCTAAATTAAGCGAGGAAGGGATTGTGGCCTATTTAATCGATAATCATGTGAACTATTCGTTTGGACCAACGATCTTGGAAGGATATCGATTGCAAGTCGATCAGAATGACTTCATAAAGGCCTTAAATATTTACAAAAATACTTTGGAGGATTCCTAAAAACTTTATACTTTTGCAACCTCATTGACAAAACCTCTGACGAGTTCCGTGAATGTTTTTCAATTGTAATTCAAAAAATATACTAAAATGGATAGTTTAGTTAAGTACGTACAAGACAAATTTGTCACTAAAAAAGAATTTCCTGCATTTGCAGCGGGTGATACTATCACCGTTTATTATGAAATTTCGGAGGGTAGCAAAACGAGAACTCAGTTCTTCAAAGGTGTTGTAATCCAACGTAGAGGTTCAGGAACTACTGAAACTTTCACAATTCGTAAAATGAGTGGTGAGGTTGGTGTAGAAAGAATCTTCCCAGTTAACTTACCTGCAATTCAAAAAATTGAATTGAACAAGAAAGGTAAAGTAAGACGTTCAAGAATCTACTACTTCAGAGATTTAAGAGGTAAAAAAGCTCGTATCAAAGAAGCTCGTATGAAAGACATAAAAGAAGCTTAAGACTTCATTTATATAAAAATAAAACTCCCGATTCGTTTGATTCGGGAGTTTTTTTATGTCTTAGATTTTTTATGTTGAATGAATTAAGGACGAACCTTTTCCAATTTATTGTAATCAGTTGGTTCAGGTAAAATCCATCGTTGATGTCCAAAATATCGCCAATTTTCAGCAGCAATATCAATTTTGTCATCAATAAACGGATGATAAGGACCACCATTGATGGAAACACGAGAGCTGACATAGATTTCGACATCTTTTCCTTCTTTTGCTTTTTGTTTTTTCACATATTGCGCAAATTGCCAAATCATATCAGGTCTTGCTTTTACGCGAGAAGATTGTAAGTCTGTTAAATAATCTTTCAATTGTATTCGTTCCCTTTTGTCGGATCCTTTTTCCACTAAATAAAATTGAGTAGATGCCGATTTTGTACGAAGCATCATTCGCCAGGAAAGACGATGCCCTTCTTCTGTCCATAAAACGTCTCCAGGTATTTGCCAATGACGCAAGGGTAAATAAATCTGCCAAAGGATATAGGCACAAAAGAATAATGTAAAACTAATTTGATGAGGATGTCTTGCTTGAAATTCTCCTGAACCTGCCAAAAATGTGGATTTCCGAGGGAAAAAGATTTGACGAATGGTTTCTGGTGGAAAACAAAATACCGCCAAAGCCAAAGCAAAATAAGGGAAAATACCAATGTGTAAGGTCACCGAATTGAAAATATGAAAGACCAAAGCGCCTAAAAAGGCAATCAGTCGAGTCGGTTTCCAAAGCAATAAAGGCACGATTAATAAATCAAAACCAAATCCTAACCAAGAAATTATTTGGGCAAATTCACGGGTTTGAATGTATTCAGTCAAGGGTTCCCATGCAATATATTGATCAGCCCAATAGGCTACATCTCGATACCTTGTCATCAAGAAATCTCCATTCATCCAACCCGGATATAATTTTGCAATAGCAGCATAAGTATAGACAATTAGAAGCTGCAAAATGAACAACAATTGATTCCAAAAATACGTTGTTTTGGATCGAATCTTTGGCCAAAACCAAACATCCACTGCTTTGTATCGGTTTGCAGGAATAAAAACCATAAACCAAGCCACCAACATCACCAAGTAATAATGGTTGTTGTAGTGTTCCTTTTGCATGAAATATACCAAGGACCATCCCAAAGCAAATAGAATGGTTGACACTCGATAGAATGCTCCTAACATGATCATTATGCCTAGAACACCAAGGAATCCATAGAAATAATACATGAAATCACCCAGCATGAACCATGTCCATTCAAATCCGATAAAAGAAAAGGTAAAATCAGGATCTACAAAGGTTTCTTTGACCCATCCTGTCCCGATGGAACCCCAACACTCAACCGCCATCAATAATCCGAAGAAAATTCGAAAGACGATGATTTGTGAATTGTCGATTTTACTGAATAGTAGATTGCTTACCATAGAATTTCTAAGTCTTCAAAACTATAAAATTTAATTCGACAAAAAAATACAAGAGTTTCAAGAGTTTAGAAATTTTAAGGATCATTTGAGTCGAAATTGAATTTCAAAAATTTCAAAAGCCAAATTTCTTTCCTAACTTGTTGAAAATTTTAGAACATGTTACCAGTCGGTGAAATACATACCATTGATTTAGATTTTTTGGAAGAATCTTCCTCTATTGCAAGTTTTATTATCCAATCCAATGATGGTTTGATTTTAATTGAATCGGGTCCTGAAACAACCTTTGAACATTTGAAAGAAGCCTTGGCTTTCAAAGGTTTTGACTGGACCGAAATCAAACATGTATTCTTGACGCATATTCATTTTGATCATGCAGGAGCAGCTTGGAAATTTGCTGAAAATGGCGCGAAAATCTATGTTCATCCGATTGGTTTGCCCCATTTGGTCAATCCAGAAAAATTGTGGAATTCGGCCAAAATGATCTACCAAGATGAAATGGATCGATTGTGGGGAAATATGGAACCCATTTCAGAAGAATTGATGATTCCTGCCGATGATGGCGATGTGTTCACGATTGGCGATGTGAAAATTCAGGTACATTATACGCCAGGTCACGCGGTTCATCATAATGCCTATCAAATTGGAGATGTTGTATTCACAGGTGATGTTGCAGGAGTGAAAATTGGGGATGGACCTGTGGTTCCACCTTGTCCACCGCCCGATATCCATGTAGAATTGTGGTTGGATTCGATTCAGAAATTAAAAAATTGTCAACCCAAAACCCTTTATTTGACGCATTTTGGGCCGATACATCAAGTCAATGAACATTTAGATGAATTGGAAAATATTTTAAAAGATTGGGCAAATTGGATGAAGCCTCAATACGATTCTGGAAAAACTCCAGATGAAATCACTCCAGAATTTATGCAATACACCAAAGCCCAACTGATCAATGCGGGAGTTTCGGAACAAAATTTAATCAAATATGAATACGCCAATCCAAGTTGGATGTCTGTGACTGGACTTCTTCGCTATTGGAAATTAAAAGAACAAGGAAGAATCTAATTCAAAACATTCTATGAAAAGAACTATTACACAAATTCTAAGCTTATTTATCCTTTTTTCTCTTATTCATCTTCAAGCCCAAAGCGTTACCAATCTCAAAAGTATGGTAGGAGAGAAGAATATGAAAGTAAAATACACCAATATGGAGGTGAATTTCTGTTCGGAATGTGTGTTTTTTGGGAAAATCAGTTATACGTTACATGAAGAACCAAAAGAGTCTTTTATCTGTTTGGATGGAATTCGTGAGGATATTTACGAATTTTTTGATGATGAAATTATTTCCATCAAAGGAAGATTCAATGGGTTGATTTGTGAAGATGGATTGATGCATTATATTTTTGATGCCCAATTTGTTCAACCTGAACAAACTTTGACAAGGAATTTGTTGCGTGAAAAATTACCAGAATTAAATCCTTTGTTTCCTTTTTCGGAAGAGGAATATACCAATTTTGGGTTTCCTATCACTATGGAAGAAGCAAAGGAAGCTTTGGCATTTCATAATCAAATCCGTTCCGATGTAGGAGTGGAGCCCTTGAGTTGGTCCAACGAACTTTCCTTACATGCGCAAGATTGGGCAGATCATTTGGCGAATTCTAACCAATGTGAAATGATACATCGTCCGAAAACAGGCGAATGGCAAACGTCTTTTGGTGAAAATATTTACAAAGGTTTTGATGAAGAAGGGACAAATTATGCTTTGAGAGCTTCTGAACTGTGGTATTCCGAAATCGAAACGTTTAAAAATGTTGCTTTAACAGAATCCAATTGGTACGAAACAGGACATTATACGCAAATGGTTTGGAGAAAGACCAAACAAGTAGGTATGGGAATGGCAACTTGTGAAGATGGGTCCAAAATTGTGGTGGCAAATTATAATCCAGCAGGAAATTTTATGGGACAGAAAGCCTATTAATTCATAGGTTTTGTAACATTTTCTCAAATCTCCTACAAATAAGTTAAATCAAAATTTAACAGAAAATTGCAGTATCCTATGAAATCATTTCTCCTTGTATTATGCTTTTTTCTAACCAACTTTGAACTTTATTCCCAAGAAAAACCAACAGAAGTTTTGGTGTTGAGTACGTTGCATAAAGGTCATCTTAGCAATCCCAATTATCCCTATGAGACTATTTCTCAAATCATTCAAAATTTCGATCCAGATGTCTTGGGAGTGGAAATTCGAGCTGAAGATTTAAAATTGGATAAAGACTACTTATCAAAATTTTATCCACTTGAAATGTATCAATATCTGTTTCAAACTGATTCTATTTCTTATTATGGATTTGATTGGTTGGGAGAAGAGATTGAAGGTATTCCCATGCCTGAAAATTTTTTTCCAGAAATTAGTTCGATCATCAAATTAAGAAAACAATTGGCAGAAAATCAGGAGGTACAAGCTAAATTGAGCATTTTATCTCATGTTTCCAACGAGAAAAATAATTTAGCTAAGATTAGTAGCCCACAAGAAATGATCGATGGTCGATATGATGTGTTGAATAGAGTTTATTACAAGCAAATGATGGATTTGATGGCTGATACGGAATTAAAAGGAATTCCAGAATTTTATTTGAAACGAGATCAAAAAATTGCCGAAAATATCCTTCGTATTATTCAAGCCAATTCAGGTAAAAAATTTTTGTTTTTAATGGGCGCCGATCACCGATCTTTCACGGTTGATTATTTAGAAGAACAATTGGGTGATCAGATTGAATTGGTTCAAGAGTTCTAAGTATTTAATTTTTGAAGTTTAGTTTGTTGACGTGCTTTGATCAATGAATTCACCACAATTGCACCGACCATAATAGCTGTTGCTACATAAAACAATGGCGTCATTTTTTCTGATTCCCCAAAAATTAAATAAGCGATGATGATTCCATACACAGGTTCCAAATTGACATTGAGCAATAAGGTAAATGGACTGATGTATTTCATTAAACTAACCGATTCAATCATCGGATAAGCGGTGAAAAGACTTCCCAAAGCAATCAATAAACCTAAATCTGTCCATGACAAACTCACCAAAGCATCCAAGCCACCAAAAAAAGGAAGAAAGGCACAAACGATGAACCAGCCTCCAATCATTTCGTAAAACATGATTTTGGGTGCTGGAAATTTCGTGTGAATTTTCCCATTTAAAACAGAAAATAAGGCAGATAGAAAACTGCAGATAATTCCCAAAACGATTCCTAACCAATATTCTGGACTTGCATTGTAAATAAGTAAAATACAGGCTGAAACGACAATGGCAAGTATGATTTCAGAAAGAATGAGTTTTCGTTTGAAAAAAATGGGTTCTAAAAATGCTGAAAACAAAGCCCCTGTTGAAAGGGTACTCAATGCTACCGCTACATTGGAAACTTTGATTGCCCCAAAAAAGGCCATCCAATGTAAGCCAATGATCACTCCAATTCCCAATAACATTGTGAAATCTTTGGTCGATAATTTGAGATTGATTTTTTTTACTTTTAAAATCACAAACAAAACCAAAGCAGCTACCAATACACGATACCAAACCAATGGAATAGCATCAATGGAAATTAATTTTCCCAAAACGCCTGTGAACCCCCAAATTAATACAATGAATTGTAGTCGAAATTGTGCAGCTGATATCAATTGAAAATTTTTGACAAAAATAACTTTATATCGTCATATATTGATTTTTGCTTCGTTAATCTTTTGTATTTTTCCGAAAAATTTTAGCCAATGGATTTTAGTATATTTATGGAACCCAATGCGTGGATGGCCTTGTTAACATTAGCCTTCTTAGAGATTGTATTGGGGATTGATAACATAGTTTTTATTTCAATTCTTTCTGGGAAACTGAAAGGGAAAGATCAAAGAACCGCTCGTAATGTGGGATTGATTCTTGCAATGTTTATGCGAATTGGACTTCTATTCGGTATATCTTGGTTGATGACACTTACAAAACCTATTGGTTGGTTGAGTTTTGATTTGCCTTTTATGAAAGGTGGTTTTACGGGTCAAAGTTTGATAGTCTTTCTCGGAGGACTCTTTTTATTGTACAAGAGTGTCACCGAAATTCACCACAAATTAGAAGATCATGGACAGAATGAGGCGTCCACGACTAAAAAAGTAGCGACAACTTTAACAGCTGTAATCGTACAAATATTAGCCGTTGACTTGGTATTTTCGTTGGATAGTGTTTTAACCGCAGTAGGAATGGTTACGCCAGCCGATTTTGGTTCTCAAGAAGCTGCCATGGCAATTATGGTGACGGCGGTTGTGATTGCGGTTTTGGTGATGTTGATTTTTGCTGCACCTGTAAGTAAATTTGTCAATGACAATCCAACGATTCAAATGTTGGCTTTATCCTTCTTGATTTTGATTGCCGTGATGTTGTTGGCAGAAGCCGCGCATTTATCCAATTTAGAAATGTTTGGATCTCATGTTTCCAACATTCCGAAAGGTTATATCTATTTTGCAATTTTCTTCTCGTTAGGAGTGGAATTCCTCAACATGAAAATGTCCAAAAAGAAACTAATTAAACTGAACAATCCTGAAATGGATGACTCAGAAATAAAGTAAGAACAACCGAAAACTCCGAATTGATTTCGGAGTTTTTTTTTAGATTTTTTTGAAAAGATTGAGGAATTCTTGTTTTTTAATTCGACTCAAAACAATCGATTTTCCATTTTGCATGATGAGTTCTCCACCTTCTCCTCTTATATATTGTTTGATGAATTTTAAATTGACCAAATGCGATTTGTGAGAACGAAAAAACAAGGGATCATCATCCAAAACTTCTTCAAAATTGGCCAAAGACTTGCTGACCAAATGAGATTCACCATTGTTCAAAATCACATGCGTATACGAGCCATCTGCTTCAAAATACATGATGTCTTGAATTTTGATGAAAAACAAACCTTTGCTTGTGGATAAGGCAAGCGTATCGGTCATCTGACTATTTTTGAATTGATTCAAATGCGAGATTTGCTCTTCCGAAGTTAAAATTTGATCTTCAATATATCGATCCAATGCATTTCGTAGTTCTTCAGGATCAATTGGTTTTAAAAGATAATCCAATGCGTTTATTTTTAATGCTTTTATGGCGTATTGATCGTAAGCTGTTGTAAATATGACCTTGAAAGGAATTTGATCAAATTGCTGCAACAATTCAAATCCATTTAAGTTGGACATTTCGATATCCAAAAACAACAAATCGGGTTGAAGTTTGTCAATTAATTCTTTTGCCTCCAAACTAGATTGAACAGAAGTTAAAATCTCGACATCTTCATTTTTTTTAAGGAGATGTTCCAAGGTAATCAAGGCGTGTTTTTCATCGTCTACAAGAATAGCTTTAATCATTGTCTTTCATTTTTAAGGTTAGTATGACCAAGGTTCCGTTTGGTTTATTGTTCTCATATAAATCAAAAATTTCAACTGTATTTTCTGGATTTAAGGATTTAATTCGATCAATTGTGATTGAAATACCGTAGGATTTATGTTGGGTCTCTGTTTTTTTAAGTTTGGCACTTTCGGTTCTTCCAATTCCATTGTCTTGGATTTTTAAGATCAAGGTTTCTTCATCGGGCTGTTCAGCATATATTTCCAACATTCCACCTGACTTCAAGGTTCGTAATCCATGCCAAATGGAATTTTCGGCAAAAGGTTGAATGATCAAAGGTGGAACAAAAATGTTTTCTGATTGGATGGATTGATCAATGGATATAACATAATCAAAACTATGCTCCAAGCGAACAGATTCTAAAGTCAAATAAAGTTTCAACGAATCAATTTCATTTTTAAGCGTTATTTGTTCATGTTTGGAATTGTCCAAAATGTTTCGCATCAATTTTGAAAAGGTTGTCAAATAGGAACTTGCATTTTCGGTTTCGTTTTGAATGATATAACTATTGATAGAATTTAAGGTGTTGAACAAGAAATGAGGATTCATTTGTGACCGCAAGGTTTTCATTTCAGCCTCTTTGATTTTTCGTAAATCTTCTTGTTTTTCATGACGTTTTCTCCACAAATATTGATTGATTCCGAATATCAATCCGAAAATACCTAGAATTAATAAGCCATAAAAAAACTTAGATTTTAAAAACGGTGGTTTGGCTCTAAAGGAAAAGGAAAGACTTTGCGTTTGTTTATTTCCTAAATTATCAATTGCTTCGAATTCTAATGCATATTTTCCTGGAGAAAGATGGTTCAATATTAATTCGGGTTTCGGAATATCGTGCCAATTATCTTCATCTGAAAATTTGTATCGGAAACGAACTTTATCTTCAGCTAAATAAGATAAATCACTGAACTGAATCACCAAATCTCGTTGATCTTTGGTTAGAACCAATTCATTTGAAAGTATTTCAATTGGTTGACCATTGACCAAAATTTGTGTCAATTTTAATTTGTTTTGCAATTCTGAATGAAGTGCAGTTGTCAAATCAAAACTTAGAATTCCACCTTCATACCCAATGTAGATGCGATTATTTTCATCTTGAAGAAACGAATGAACCAAATAATCTGTAGGAAAACCATCCAAAATTGAAAATCGAAATACTTGATCCAAATCTGGTCGATACACATGCAAACCTTCGCCAGTAGCAAAATAGACATTTCCTTTTTGATCAGAAGAAATTCCACGAAGATGGGCATCCAGAATATCGTATTGATGTACATCTACACGTTTTTTGAGTTTCCCATCGGCATCGGTTGAATTCCATCCGCCATAAGCAGTGAAAAGCATTTCTTTCTTGTGACTCAACCCAATTTTCGTAAAATAATCGCCAACAAATAAACCTCCATTGGTATTCAATTTTTTGTCTGCTATGTCATAAAACAATTCCTGATTGGGTTTATAATAGGTAATTCCAAAACTTTTGGGCATCCAACCAGCTAGCCAAATTCGATTGTTTTTATCAATTCGTATGTCTTGCCATTTATTGTCGATCCAAAAACTCGGTTCATTTTGTAGTTTTTGGGATTTTTTTGCTAAACTAGGCCAATAATAGCGATCCATTTCCTTAGTCGAATACACTACCCAAAATTCATTTTGAGAAGTAATGAAACAAGAAATGATTTCATGATTTGGATCTACTTCAATTGGTAATTGCTCAAATTTTGAATTTTTAAATTGATAAATTACTTGATTGGTCGAGAGGAATAAAGAGTTTTTGGATGAATGAATTCCATAAAATTTTCCAGGTATGATTTGAGCAAATTTTCTGATGGCTTCATTCTCAATTGTCCATAGTTCATTGTTTGAAGAAATGCCCCATAATTTCCCATTAGAATCTTTTGCCAATGAAATTATGGGGGAACTTAAGTTTTCATTATGCCAAATTTTTAAAGAAGGATGAATGGGTTTTAATTGAATCAATCCATCGGTTGAGGATAGCCAAATACTTTTTGTCGTGCGATCAAAATTCAAATGGTTGAGTTCACCTTTCTGGGTTTTGTAAATAGGAAATAGTTGGTTGTTTTTCAATTCGTAAACCTGTTCCGAAGTGAAGAAGTAAAATCCAGTGTCAGTTTCAGCCAAACCTCTGATGCTTTTGTTTGAGGGAATAGTATAAATCAGTTGGACATCTTGATTCTGGGGATTGTAATTGAAAATCCTTCCCTCGTTGGTAGCCAAGGCAATTGTACCGTTTTTTAACAAAATAGCAGCTTGAATAGGATAGTTGTTGATAGATGGATGTTGGAATTTTTGAACTTTGGAAGTTGATTCGTCCCAAATCCAAATTCCATTTGGTGCAAAAAGCCATATTTCTCCTTTTCTAACTTCTAGAATGCTTAAATGGATGTGAAGATTTTTATTTTGAGGTAAAATTTTATAGGATTTGATTTGATTCGTTTTGGGATCAAAATATTTCAATTGTTCAAAATCTGTAGACCAAATTCTTTGTTGGGAATCCACAAAAATGTTTTCAAAATGATCATTATTTGGATTGTCATCTGTTTTGATCGTTTCGACTAAAATACTTGGTTGTGCATGAATGGATTTTGTCGATTGAAGAGAATTGGAATCAAAAAAATATAAGTGTTGATTGGTAGTAAACAAAGCCAGTGTAGGGGATTGAAGGGATTCGTTTTTGATAAATCGATAGCCGTCAAACATAGAAATTCCACGTTGTGTCGCAATGAATAATTCTCCTGAGGGAAGATTGACCGTTTTATAAACCAAGGCAGAATTCAACCCTTCTTTAATTCCGTAATGGGTTTGGACATATTGCTGAGCTTTTCCCCAACTTGAAAGCAAGAAGAGTGAAATAAACAGTAAAAAAAATGTATGTAGAAATGTTTTGATGTTGAAAGTTTTATACAAATCTAATATAGGAAATTTAGGAATTTTCCTTGATTTGATAAAATGCGAGTTTTATTACATGAAATGCAAAAAAAAATGAGGCTGTCTCAAAAGTGAGATAGCCTTTTTTATAAATAAAAAAAGGAAAGCCAAAGCTTTCCCAATTGAAGCAATTTTAGTAAATTGCTTTGTG
>NZ_JBEPMO010000012.1:0-78081 GCF_040545805.1 Moheibacter stercoris | reverse complement strand
GATTTACAATAATGATAGACCACATTGGTCCAATCATATGCTAACTCCTAATCAAATGCATCAAAAAGATAATGTAAAATATAGAACCTATAAAACAAAAAACAGTAGCAACTTAATAGCTACTACTGTTTAATTTATGTATTTTTAATCACTGAAAATCTGTATCTATTTTTCAGGACTAGTCAAATTAATTTCATCTCCTTAAAATTCGTAAAACCAAAATTGCAGCGATAAGGATTGACACAAGAAATCCCAATGCTCCTAGTAAATGAAAACTTCCCCAGCTAGGACCAACATCAAACCCCCATAAAATAGCCGTTGAAATCAAATTCGCCGATAAAATCAATCCTAAGATCAAATTCACAATACTAGATTTGACCAATCTTGCAATTTTATCAATGTTTTTACTGTCGGTGGTAACAGAAAATTTATTGTCGTCCAATTTATTTAAAATGGATCGCAGTTCATAAGGAATTTCCTCCACATGATCTATCAAATCGGTCGCTCTATCCCAACTTTTCCGAGCCAAAGTTTCAGGATTGAACTTCTTTAGAAAAATCTTTTTGGTATAAGGTTTCAAGGCTTCCACAACATCCAAATCTGGATTGATTGCCCTGCCGACTCCGTCCATTAACGTAAATCCTTTGAACAACAAATAAAAATATTCAGGCATCACTAAGCGATTTTCAGCCAAAACCGCTCGCATGCTATCTAGCATATCGGCAATATTGATATCTCGCAAAGAGCTTCGATGAACCTGATTCAATATCGTATATACATCTGATTCGAACTTACGATCATCGGGAATGTTATAATATACCGCCAACTTTTTAAGATTTCGAACAATTTTATCAGACTTTTTGTTCATGAATGCCATGATCAAATTCTCCAATTTGGAAATATCATTGGGCTGCACCACTCCTACAGCACCAAAGTCGATAAATATTACTTGACCTTGGTCGTTAACTAAGATATTTCCTGGATGCGGATCTGCGTGAAAGAATCCGAATTCCAGAATCTGCATAACAAATAATTTCAATCCCAATTCGGAAATCTTCTTTGGATCAATCCCTTTTTCTCGTAATTTTTCAACATCTGTGATTTTGACCCCTTCAATGAATTCCATGGTCAGCACTCGGTTGCTACAATATTCATCATAAACTTTGGGCACATAAGTATCTGGATGATTTTGGAAGTTAATGGCAAATTGCTGAATGTTATTTCGTTCGTTAACCAACGAAAGTTCCAATAAAATCGATTTCTCAAAAGCAACCAAAGCATGTTTTAAATTCATTTGATCACCGATTTCAGAATAGGTATCAATGATTTTGACCAAATCCTTCAAAATGAGCAAATCATCTTCAATCATGGCTTGAATTCCCGGTCTTTTTACTTTGACGATTACATTTTTACCACTGATTAATTTGGCTTTGTACACTTGGGCAATGGAAGCTGATGCTATTGGTTTGGGATTGATTTCTAAAAAATGTTCGCTAGCAACAATTCCCAATTCTTCTTCCAAAATTGCAGGAACATCTAAATCCAATACCTCAACATTATCTTGCAATCGTTGAAGTTGAACAATTAATTCCATCGGAAGAATATCCTCACGATTGCTAAAAGATTGGCCCAATTTCACAAAGGTCGGACCTAGTTCTTCTAAAGCCAACCGAATTCGTTCAAATAATGTTAATTGTAAATTTGTTTCGGGATTGATGGAATCTTTTTCGGACTTTAGATTCATGCGAATCAATAAATCTTGAAATCCATACTTGCTTAAAACAGATATAAGTTTAGCTGTTCGTTTGAATTTACGCTGATGTTTTTCGAACATATTGAAATTCTTTGAGATAGTTCTCTCAAAAACTATTCCACCACCTATAAAACCTCAACAAACTAGAATTGACAGGATTTTTACAATTATCCAATTTTGTTATACAAAACTGTATTTTTCACTTTTTCCAAGAAGGCTTCTCCTATCGGAATTCCCAATTGGTTTTCATCGATTAAAACATCATTGAAGTGCATTAAGGAAGAATCATTGGGATCGAGATCGGTAAGTTCAGGCACCTGAAGGACAACTTTCTTTTTGGTTGTATTGAGAAATTTTATGCAATCTACATTGATGATATAGCTTTTATGGACACGAAGAAATTGTTCACTTAAATAGGGTTCAAATTCCTTCATCGTCTTACTCACCATCACCTTCTGCAAATCGCGCGTATAGAAATAGGTATAATTGGAAGAGGATTTGATGAGGAAAATCTGATCAAAATTCAAAAAACTATATCCTTTTTGATTCTTAATGACAATCGCTTTTTGGGCTTTTGATTTTTTAATTCGAAAGCGATGAATGGCTTTAAAAAGTTCGTCGGGATCGATAGGTTTCACTAAATAATACAAAACTTCCTCATTGACCGCTTGCAAAGCATATTTCTCATGCGCAGTCATCATAACAATCTCAGGCAAAACTTGTAATTGCGAACGCAATTGTTGGATGAATTCAAATCCAGTAAATCCAGGAAGTTCCACATCTAAAAACACCAAATCGGGTTTGATGCTTAGAATGGCCTTGATCCCTTCTTTCATGTCACAACTTATAATACTGGGTTGAAACTCGTCATAATCTTCCATCAAAAGATTCAAAGTTTGAGCAGCAGTTGGATTGTCTTCAATCATTAGAAATTTGTAAATCATCCTATTCTGAATTTAGTTGATTATGGAATTTATATTTTAGTGGAATACTAATCTGTGTTTGTGTCCAAGAGTCAATTCGACTTAATTCAAGTGATGCTTTTCTTTCATTAAATTTATTGGCCATTTTGAACAATTTATGGTAAGTAGAGAAACCTATTCCTGTACTTTCAAGTTTTTGATTTTCCTTTTCACCATTACCATTGTCTTTGATTTGAATATAAAGATTTTGGTCATCTTTAAAAATTGAAACAAGTATTTCCCCATCATTTTTTAGGGTTTTCATACCGTGTTTTACGGCATTCTCCACCATATTTTTCAAAAGCAAACGTGGGATTTCCATGTTACATTCCTCACAATTGTTTTGAATTTCGTAACTCCATACATTGGGACTTATGCTTTGCTGCAATTGCAAGAAATCTTCTGCTTGATTGATTTGGTTCTGCAAGGGTTCGGTCAACTGATTACTCAAAGAAGCACGCGTGACATTAAAAAGTTTAATCATTTTCTTGTATGCTTCAGGAGCTTTGGTAATGATGTCTGGAGCAATACTCGTGATTAAATTTTTGACTTCGTGCGGATTTAATTGATTGTTTAAACTTTCCAATTCCTTCAGATTTAAATTGTTTTGCAACTCAAAAATCTGTTTACTTCTAATTAATTCCTTTTGTTTCTGACGGTTTCCAACGAACCAAAAACTAAATGCTCCCGATGCAATGAGTAAAATTGCAACACCAGAAATAAGTAAGACTCGGTTTTTGGATTCTGCAAGCTCCAATTCCTTTTCCTTAATTTCCGCTTCTTTTTCTGCCGTTCGATAGCGCGTTTCCATATCAATGAATTGCGCTTTATTGTCTTTGTCATTGATTACCATGTTGATCGAATCGAGCAAATAGAAATAATCAGTTAGCTTTTCATCACCAATTCCTGCAAGTTTGGTATCAATCAATTGTTGAATGACAATTTTTTGTTGGATCAATGCACCGTCTTTTTCATACATTTTATAGGCTTCATTCAGGTACCTTTCTGCATCTTTCAATTGATTATTTTCGTACAAAATACTACCTTTCATTTTGTACAAATCTGGATCACCAGAACCAGGCAAAAGACTATCGATTATTTCGGCGGCTCTTTTTATATTATCATTGTTGTAATGTAATATAGCCATTCGTTTGTAGGAATTGCGAATAAAAACCTTGTCATTCAATGTTTTACCTAATTCTAGACTTTCTCTAATCAAAGGTTCAGCCTTTCCAAAACTTTCAAAATAGCCAATCACACCTCCTCCCAAAGCTCCCAAAACAAATGCTTTCAATTTTTTATCCTGAATTTGAGGAGCCAGATTAATTGCTTTCTCTGCATAGAGCAAAGATTTCTTCTTTTCGTACATATCCCGAAAATTCAAAGACATATAAGTATAGGTTTCAATTAGACCTTCCACATCATTGTTTTTCTCTAATTGAGGAATGATTTTATGGTACAAATCCGATAATTCGGAATAACGTTTTTGATGCAATAAAATGACCGAGCTTTGAATTTTATTTTTTAGAACTAAATCGTTTAATTTTAACTTTTTCGCCAATTCTAAACTTTTGTTATAATAATGAAGCGCTGAATCAGGTTGGTTTTTAAAGGATTTCGCCAAGGAATTATACACCCAAGCTTCCACTTCCTTGTATTGATTGGTTTTTGCTAAATTTTCTGCTTGTTTGAGTTTCTCGATTGCTTTTTTTAAATCTCCTTCATTGGTCAAAAGAATCGATTGGCGAATTAAAGCTTTGGCAATATCTTCTGGGCTATTGAGTTTGATGGCCAATTGATAAGACCTATCTGCATATACAGCTGAACTATCGAGTTGCTCGCCATAATATGCCTTGGATAAAGCTTCATAAATTTTCACTTTTTGGGCATCCGTCAATCCTTTGACTTCGAGCTTATCTTTCATTTCCTTTATTTGCCCTACCAAAGGATGAATTGTCCATAAACTAAGGATAAGTAATACGAATAACCTCATTTACCAATTTTAACATTTCTGCTAAAATAGCAAATTATACCAATTGACCTTAGGCATTCATCTTGTTTACTTTAAAAAATTAAGCGTTTACTCGAAAAATTTGGGAATTGCTCTATCGCGCCCCATTGAAATCTACTTTTGCTCCAACAAAAACATACTTACATGAAACACTTAATTTACATTTTAACGATCGGATTTTTGGTTTTCTCTTGTTCTTCTGAATCAGATGAACTTTTAGAAGACATGACCAACCCCAATTCCCCAATTGATAATGAAAATATTTCTGAAAAAGGATATTTAGAATTCACAGGAAGTATTCAAATGACCGACGGCCCAACAGATCTATTGATCGAAGGAAATCACCTTTATGCAGTTAGAGACAATAAAATTTTCCAATTCAGCTTATCCAACCCTGCTATTCCCCAAAAAACCAATGAATTTTCTTTGAGCAATTCCAACCATAAATTTGGAAAGCTTTCTACAGCCAATGGAAACATCTATTCGGTTGGACAAGAGGACGGATTTGTATATGAATTTAATTCTCAATTAAATCTTATCAACAAATATGATTTAGCATTTAATACATTCAAACCAACAGTTCTCCACAAAGATGATCAAGGAGTTTTTTGGTTGGGCGGTAGCAATGGTTCCAATGGAATTATTGCCCAATACAAACTAATGAATGGTCAACTAACTCTTATCAATTACAATTTAATATCAGAAACTGAAAGCAATGTTGAATCCATAATCGAACAAAACGGACACATCATAACAAGTATAGCCAACGGAAAATTATTGAGTTTCAAGAAAGACAATTTGCAACAAGTCGCTCATTTTACGTATCAGCATGAAGAAGGACATGAAAAATGGGGTCATACTATAATCAAACACAACAACAAAGCGTATTGGGCCAATTGGGGAGCAGGATTTGCCACCGTTGACATAAGCAATCCGACGTATTTTACTATGACAGAATTGTTAAGCAATAGCGGATTCAAAGCACAATATCCACACGCAGAAGGAACCAATGTGTACGATGTAGCTTATAATGCAGAAAAAAATCTGTTATGTGTAGCCAATGGATGGAGTGGCGTTTTGTTGATTAGTCCCAATTCCCCAGGAATCGTCTATGATTTTATTGACCCACAATATTTCCAAAACCGATCGATTGAAACCAAAGGAAACTACATCTACACAGGAAATATTTCGGGTGGCATGAGTGGAAACATGAAAGGAATTAAAATATTCAAAATCAAATCTTAACCCGAAAAATCATGAAAACTTACTTCTCCAATTTTTCAAAGGTTTTATTTGTACTTCTACTGATTATAAGTTGTCAGGAAAGATCAATGGATGTAACTCAATCGAATGAAAATTCGAATCATGATTCTGAAACATTGAAATTGGATGATCCAATAAATGAAATCAAAACAAATTTCACACGTATAAATTCCATTCAGAATTGGTCAAAAGTTCTCACCAAAGAATTGATGGAAACTTCTGAAGGAGGCGAAGTCAAGTATTATTTCAACGGAGAAAATTTAGAGAAAATTATTGAAAAAAAATATGGAGAGATGTTTCAACAGACCATTGAATATTATCTAAAAGATGAGAATCTATCCTTTGTTTTCGAGAAATCTCTGCTCTACAATCGTCCGATCTATTATGACGAAGAAATGATGAAAGAAAACCAAGATTCGGAATATTTTTCAATTGACGCATCAAAACCGGTTGAAACACGCATGTATTTCTCCGAAAACCAACTTTTGAAGTCTATCAATTCGATGGACCCTGGCGACACAATTGATAAGAAAGAATTGGAAAACTTGACAGTAAACAATTACCAAAAACTTCTGCAACTATTAAAAAACTAAAAACATGAAAACAAAACTACTGATTACTTTTTTCGTATTGTTGGGGACCCTCTCTTGTAAAACGACCCTGAATGAAATCGGTCATACACCGATTGAAAATCAAATGGAGCCCCTTAACCCAAAACCTAAATCAATTATCGAAAATTGGGAAGAATTCTATTTTACCAATGTCAACAATGGCCAAGAAATCATCAAATTACGTTATTCCAAAGAGAACCATGAAATTTTGGAAGCTAATTTTATCGGTATGGGTAGTGATTACCCCATCCAAATTGCCAATGCAGAATTTTCAAATGAATTTGGATTGATGGGAATTGCTACCTCAAAAGCTTGGAACGGAGAGGCAATAGTTGGTCTTGACCCAGAAGCCCAAACCTTCACCTGGAACGATGGAAAAACCAAAAAAAAGTTCAAACCCTAATTGTTGAATGCTTGTGTTTACTCTAAATTTTTAGGAGTTCACTCAAAAATTTAACATAATCCATTTTAACAAAAACACCTCACCTAATTTCGAACCATTAAAACAACACAAATGAGAAACTTTTACACTTATCTATTATTGATGACGCTATTTACGTTTGGTTCAGAAGTAAATGCTCAAAAATTATTGAACATCATTGACAAAACCGTTCAAGGCGTTGAAAACGTTAAAAGAAACAAAGAAAAGAATGACGAAAAAGAACAAAATAAACCCAATACAAAATCGGTGGCAAAATCAAATTTCCACCAAAACTATATGGGTAAAATAATGTTTGCAAAGGGCACTCCTAATTCCAATTTAGAAGATGCTAGCCAATTCGTCCAAACCTTAGACCTTAACCAACCTTCCTATTTCAATGCTTATTTACCCGATCCACTTTATGTATTGAAAGCAAGCAAAGAAAAATTGGGTGAATATGACATAGTGAGCCCACATATCATTCGCAATTACTACATCAACAACCAATTAATTGCTAGTTATACAGACAACATTGATGGGCAAATTTTCAAAAACGCACTCGTTTTTACTGATGTATTTGTTCCTGCAGATGGATTCGAATTTGATAAAAACAAATTCCCAGTTGGCGCATTGGCACACGTTTTTTCCTCTTTAAATGCGGGAAAACACAAATTGAAAGTGGAATATTTAATCAACATTTCTGAAAAAATTCCTGCAGGAAATGGTTCTGCGGCATTCAATTACAACAACACTACCTTAAAAGTTGCCGAAGGAGAAGTAGATGTACAGTTTACAGCTGCCGAATTAGCCAATTACACCAAGGCTTATGGAAGACCAAAATACAACCAAGGCGTTTTGCAAAATGATTCCAAATTGATTGGGCAAGTTTCGGACTTGATCAAAGGAAACTTCAAGAAAACTCCAGTTTATATTTATGCTGACGATAACTGGCGATTGGAAAGAAACTATTTAGATCGAGTGGTTTCCCGTTCGGTTCAGGTGTATTATGTCTATAAAAATGACAAAGGAAGATGTGAAGTAGATAATTTAGTGATCAAACAAAACTATGATGGTCAAACTTATTATGCACCAGTTGAAACCATCAACACTTACGGTAAGCCATTCAAGTTTGTAGTTTGTCAAAACTATTAATCTACAACCAAATGGATCGTAGAAATTTCATCAAAAAATCAATGTTAGTGGGTGCGGGAGCTGTGATTGCTTCCAACCCATTATCGAAAGCCTATGGATTCTCTCCAATAGGTTTGAATAAAAAAGCAATTTGTATTGGAGCTGGATTTGCTGGACTTGCAGCTGCCTACCAATTAAAATTGAAAGGATGGGACGTGTTAATTTTAGAGAGTAGAAATAGAATTGGAGGACGTGTATTTTCTCATCTAACCCCAGAAAATCACGTCATCGAGTTGGGTGCCGAATGGGTTGGGGCTTCCCATTCTCGCCTAATTGAACTATGTGATCAATTCAAATTAAAACTTAACAACAATCAATTTGACACCCATAAAATCTATCAAGGACAATATACACCAGCTGGTAAATGGTCATATAGCAAATCTTGGGAAGAAAAGTTCCAATCGCTTTTAGAAAATTTCAGGCAACTACCTGACGATGAAAAGAAGGAATTAGACCAATTGGATTGGTGGCGCTACTTGGTTAACAATGGTTGTTCAGATACGGATTTGGATCTTCACGAATTAATTGATAGCACGGATTTCGGAGAAAGCATTCGCCACGTTTCAGCTTCTGCTGCTATAGAAGAATATGCAGAAAGCAGTGAAAAGAACGAAATGGATTTTAAAATAGAAGGTGGAAACGGAAAATTGGCGGAAAAATTAGCCGAACAAATCGGACAACAAAACATCTATTTGAGCCATACTGTTACGCATATTGACCAAAAAGAAAAAGTCAAAATCACTTGTTCGAATGGCAAAACATTTGAAGCCGATAAATTGATTTGTACCATGCCCACCTTTGCGATGCAAAAAGTCAAATGGTCTCCTGAATTACCTACTGAAAAAACCAAAGCTATCAACGAACTCCAATATGCGCGAATCAACAAACATGCGATGAGCTTTTCAGAAAGGTTTTGGAAAGAGGAAAATTTTGATTTAATTTCAGACGAAACTTCGCATTATTTCTATCATGCGACGAAAAATCAAAAAGGACCTTCAGGTGTTCTAATTTCGTATAGCATCGGAGAAAAAGCGGCCATTTTTGGCAACCGTGCAAAAGAAAAGGCTGTACAAGATGTTTTTTCGGTATTAGAACCTCATTTTGGGTCGCTTCAAAATAAATTGAAATCCCAAGTCAATTATTATTGGGGTACCGATAAATATTCGATGGGAGCCTACGCGCTGTATGGTGTAAATCAATGGCATCGATTACGACCAATTTTATCGGAACCTTTTTTACATACGCATTTTGCGGGCGAACATTTAGCTGATTGGCAAGGATTTATGGAAGGCGCGCTCGTAACAGGCAAAGAAGCTGCAAATCAAATAACATCTTAGTAAAATTTATCTAAAACTCAAGTATAATGAAAAATTTAACTTTACAAGTACTTCTAAGCATATTATGGCTTTCAAGTTGCAAAAACGATACCCAAACTCAAGAAGTAGCCAACAACCAGGATAGCCTACAAACCGCTACTGTTACAGAATCTACTGAAAACACTTCAGCTGAAAAAGAAAACGATGTAACCAATATTTTCCCTGATTTCCCATCGATGGGAACAACTGCTCAACCCCATGAACATCTACTAGTTCCTGGTTATAAAATGATGGAAAATTACGTAAACGGAAAAACGAAAAACCTCATTTTTTATAATGCCAAAATGGCGAAACCGGCCGATAAAAATTCGACTGTTGCTTTTCAATTCGATGGCGACCAAGAAGTTCCTAACTATATGATTATTCCAATTCCTTCAGGACAAAAAGTAAGAAAAGGAGATATTGTTTTGACTTGGTGGCAAAGTGGATCGGGAATGCAACGTGCTTTGGTTACCAATGATACAGATCCATCTGCGCCAGAGGTACATTATTTGGATATCAAATGGGACAATCCAGCGAAAAATAATGGAGTTCCGATTGGGCAATTAAAAGAAATTATCAAAGAAAATACCTTCGTAAAACTAACCGATGTTTGGCAATCGGGTACGACCATTGCCGTACGTGAAGGAACGTCTTTAAAGAAATTTACGGTGATCAACGTAAACCAAGATAAAGTTTTAGCGCTTGGATTTGCAGGTAGTATGAAAGTTCTTAACAAAGCGGATTGTACACCTTTGCCAGTTGCTACGCAAGTGAAAGTAGGCGATAAAGTTCAAGCTCCTTGGGTTGGTTCCTTTAAAACCTGTACAGTGAAAGAATTAAAACCTGAATTTGGACGTGCAGTTGTGGAATTTGATGACCACAAAGGAGATTTACATACACTTCCTTTGGGCGACATTACTACTGGATTGGTTCTATAAATGAATTCATAAAAAATGGCATATACAGAAAAAACGACCACTTCGTATGGTAAGAAAGTAGGAAATTCATTCAAAGGCATTTTTACCGGAATTATTTTTTTCCTTTTGGGAACCATTGCCTTGTTTTGGAACGAAGGAAATTTTGTCAAAACAAAAAAAGCACTCAATGAAGGACAAGGAATTGTTGTCGAATTAAAGGACAATTCTACTGTTAAAGATGAATTCAATGGAAAATTTGTTCATTCTTCTGGATTGGCAGATACCAAAGATTCTCTTACAGATGTTTTTCTTGGCGTAAAAGATTTAGCGATTGGACTTCACCGAAAAGTGGAATATTACCAATGGGTAGAAAAATCGAAATCGGAGAAAAAACAAAAACTGGGTGGCGGAGAAGAAACCATCACAACCTATACTTACCAACGCGAATGGACTTCTGCCCCTGTTAATTCAGACAATTTCAAAGATGCTGCCTACAAAGGAAAAAATTTCGTTTTGGCGCAAGTTGAAAACAAATCTGTCTATGCAGAAAATGTAAGTTTCGGTGCCTATAAATTACCTGAATTCATCATTCATTCCATTCAAGAAGAAGTTCCAGTAAACGTACAAATGAGTGAAGAAGAAATTAAAAATTTAGATTCAAAACTCAATAAAAAACAATATGCTACCATAAATTCAATTGAACAAACGAGTAATTTATCTAACATCATCCACATTCATAATCATGTTACCTATCTAGGAAATAATACCTCAAACCCTCAAGTGGGTGATGTTAGAATTACTCTAGTTAAAACTCCTCCAACAACCATTTCAGTCTTGGCAAAAGTCAACGGAAATACATTCGAACCATTTTTAGCCAAAAACGGAAAAACTATTTCCCAAGTTGCTCAAGGTACAGTAAATGCCGAAAACATGTTTGCTTCTGCACATTCCAGCAATTCCATGTTGACTTGGGCATTTCGTTTGGTGGGATTCGTATTGGTTTTTGTGGGATTTCGTTCTATGTTTGGATTTTTGGAAACAATATTTAGATTCATCCCTTTTCTATCCAACCTTATTGGGTCTGGGTTAAACATTATTCTATTAGGATTAGGCTTAGGTTGGTCGTTACTAATTATTTCCATTTCATGGCTGTTTTATAGACCTTTCATTGCCATCATCCTAATTGGAATTGCGATTGGACTCATATTTTTACTTAAAAGAAAAACAACTGCCCCTAAAAAAGTTGTTTCTGCTTAACTGATTAAATAATCAGATGTGTGTTGCGACTACTCTTTATACCGAAATCGTTTTTCGGTAAAAGAGTAGTCTTTTTTTTCAGAGTTTTCTTGATTCACTAATTTGTATTTCTAAAATGAGGTCTTACATTTTTTTTCTAGTTTTTCTTTTTGTCAAATTCACTTGGGCGTCCGATCCCTTTATCAAAGTTCATTCGGTCGAAATAAAACCAGTGGAAAGAGGTCTTCAATTAGATTTCAAAGTCAGCAGCAATACGTCTATGGGTCCTTCTATGGAAATTAAATTTTATTTAAATGGAAAAATTTCCTCCAATAAAATGGAAAAATCTGCACCAGAAGGAGAAAACAAATCGGTGTATATCTTTATTCCTTATACCGACTTAATCGTTCCACCCGGAAAAAATACACTGACTTATAAAATCTTCGGGAGATCTTTTGAAATCAAACAAAAAGAATTTTTTAAAGGCGAAATTGAATTCCATCAACCCCAATTGTTTTGGGTAGAATTCGAAACCAAAAATGCTGACATCAATGTTGATGGGATGGATCTTAAATCCAATATTGGACAAAACCTTCCTAGCAATATAGGAAAAGGTTTAGGCGATGCGTATTTCCAAATTGAAAATTCTCGTGAAATCCTGTTTAAAAGTCCTTCGGTAAATAATTCTGGAAAAATTAAAAATCAAAAAGGAAAATTTCAAACCTACGAAACGGAACCACTTATTCTTAAATTCTTTGATTTGGATGTTTTGACGAAAGAATTCATAGGAAAACATGAACTAGACTTAAAGAAGGAACCTAAACAAAATGTTTTGATTTCCAAAAGTGGACGAATTACACATTTTGAAATCAACTATACACTTAAACCAGTGACGAAATCTAATTTTTCATCCAAGTAAATTTAAGATTTCATTTGTATTATTTTTTAGTAGGCATCCCGAAATGAGATGCTTTTTAATTTCTAGGAATCAAACTTATTGGGATAGTCCTTTTTGACTAATGAAATTTTCTCTTCTACCGCTTTTTGCATGGTAACATTGTAAATTCCGACACGTTTCCCAACTTCCTCATCAAAAGAACCGATCATTCGCGCTGCTAAAATCCCCGCATTTTTGGCAGCATTCAAGGCAACAGTCGCAACCGGAATTCCATTGGGCATTTGTAGAATGGAAAGAATAGAGTCCCAGCCTTCTATCGAATTGGAAGATTTAATCGGAACACCAATAACAGGTAAAGACGTAATGGAAGCCACCATTCCAGGCAAATGCGCCGCACCTCCAGCTCCAGCAATGATGACTTTTAAACCACGATTTCGAGCAGTTTTGGCATAATCAAACATTCTTTCGGGCGTTCTGTGTGCAGAGACGATGGTCAATTCGTACTCAATTCCAAATTCATCTAAAATTTCTGCTGCTTGTTTCATAATTGGCAAATCGCTGTCGCTGCCCATGATGATTCCTACCATATTTGTATAATTTCTGTGTTTTGTTATTTTTTGGCTGTTACTTGAACAGTTTGATTGACTTTGGCGATGTTTTTTTTCAATCGATCTACATCTTCATCCACCAAGGTGATATGTCCCATTTTTCTTCCGGGACGAGTTTCTGATTTGGCATACCAATGCAAATAAACGCCTGGAATTTGCATCAGTTCCTCAATGTTTTCAATTTGTGCTTCTCCTGTTTGACCTTCTGCTCCAATTAAATTAACCATGGCAGAAGTTGCATAGAGATTGGAACTTCCCAAAGGCAAATTCATCAAAGTACGCAACATCTGATCAAATTGTGAACTATAAGCAGCTTCAATCGTTGAGTGACCGCTGTTATGAACACGGCAAGCAGTTTCGTTTACCCAAATCGATTGATCTTTATTTAAGAACATTTCCACCGCAAAAACACCTGGCGAATTCAATTTTTCCACTACATTTCGTGCAATTTTTTCTGCTTTTTGAGCCAAAGAATCCTCCAAAGTAGATGGCATTAACAAATAATCCAACAAATTGTATTCTTGATTAAAAACCAATTCCACAACCGGATAATTCACCAAATTCCCGTTTCCATCTGCCACCACTACCACCGCTATTTCTTTTTCTAAATCAGCAGGTGTTTCGTAAATAGAAGGAACTCTCAATTGATTGGTTAATCCGTTTCTAGATGGCAAATATTGAACTCCTTTCCCATCATATCCGCCTTTGTTGGCTTTCTGAAAGACTGGAAATTCGGTTACGGAACAAATCAAATCCTTCCAATCTTCCAATTCAAAATAGGGAGCGGTTGGGATTTCATGGTCCACATAAAATTTCTTTTGAACGGATTTATCTTGAATAATTGCCAAAGCATCTGGATCGGGAACGACACGTTTCCCCATTGACTTCAAAGTTTGCAAGGCCTCTACATTTACATGCTCTATTTCAATTCCGATTGCATCTAAATCTTTACCAAAATTGACAACGGTTTCATAATCTGCAAAATCTCCTTGAACGAAATGATGAGCATGGGGTGCGCAAGGCGCGTTTTCAGCAGGATCCAAGACATGAATTTCTACTGGATATTGCAATGCGTTTTGCAAAAACATATAGCCCAATTGACCACCACCTAAAATTCCGATTTTCATAGCAAGATTTCTTCCTGCGAATTTACTCTTAAATAGACAAAATTCAAAGTTTCTTATGGGCTTACCTCCTATTTAATCGATGCTTTCAACCATAATTCTCATTCGGATTCGTACATTTGTCATTCGTTTTAAATCCATTTCAATTGTTCAAAAGAGCGCTCAAATACGTACAACCTTATCGAAGTTCCTTCATTGTAGCCATCATTTGCAATTTCCTCTATGCCATTTTTAATGTTTTGGCATTGGCTTTTATGATGCCTATTCTAAGTGTTTTGTTTGATGAAAAGAAAGAGCCCATAACCGAAAAGCCCATTTTCAGTGGTAATATTTTGGATATAAAAGATTATGTATCGAATTTTTTTGGATATCAAATGCAGGATATTGCCAATACGAGTGGTCCCTTGAAGGTTTTACTGATTTCTTGTATTCTGTTTATTATATTATTTTTCTTTCGAAATATCTTCAGTTATTTGTCAGAATACTTTCTCATTGATATGCGCTCTGGAGTTGCGAGAGATTTTAGAATTGATATTCACAATAAAATATTGGCTTTACCGGTTTCCTTTTTTACCGAAAAAAGAAAAGGAGATATGTTGGTACGTATATCTAGCGATGTGGGCGAAGTGGAAAACAATATTTTAAATAGTTTGGTAGAACTCATTCGTGGACCTATTCAAATTATCGTTTTTGTTTCGACTTTATTTTATTTGAATTACCAATTAACTTTGTTTGCCATTTTAGTATTCCCAGTGATGGGAACCATTATTTCGGTCATCGGTAAAAGTTTAAAAAAGAATGCCGGAAAAGCTCAAGCCGAACTTTCCAACATCATGTCCTACGTAGATGAAACCTTAAATTCCTTGAAAATTATCAAAATTTTTAATGCGGATTCTCAAATTGCAGGTCGTTTCAATTTGTCCATGAATCGTTATCGACGATTGGTTCAGAAAGTGATGAAAAAACGAGCAATGGCTTCGCCTACAAGTGAATTTCTTGGAGCCATAACCATTGCGATGATTGTGTTTTTTGGTGGGAAATTAAGTTTAGAAGGAAATGGTTTAAGCGGATCTGAATTCATTTTCTACATCGGAACCTTTTATACCTTATTGGATCCTATCAAACGATTCTCAAAATCTTTGTCTGACTTGCAAAAAGGTCAAGTTTCGGCAAGTAGAATTTTTGAAATATTGGATACAGAAGTTTCCATTCGAGATAAAGAAAACGCACAAGATTTCCCTCAATTTAACAAGTCAATAGAATTTCAAAATGTATCCTTTGGATACCAAGAAAAAACCATCATTCAAAACTTCAATTTGACCATCCAAAAAGGTGAGACTGTTGCATTGGTCGGACCTTCTGGAAGTGGAAAATCAACGATTGCCAATTTATTGACAAGATTTTACGATGTGAAACAGGGTAAAATCTTAATTGACGGAATCGACATTCGTGATATCAAATTAAAAGAATACCGCAAACATTTTGGCTTGGTTACCCAGGATAGCATTTTGTTCAACGATAGCATTTTTAACAATATTGCTTTGGGCGATGAAAATCCTAGTTTAGAAAATGTAAAAAAAGCTTCCAAAATTGCCAATGCAGAAGAATTCATCGAAAAACTTCCAAATGAATACGATGAAAATGTCGGAGAAGGCGGCGGAAAATTATCGGGTGGCCAAAAGCAACGTTTAAGTATTGCCAGAGCGGTTTATAAAAATCCACCAATTATGGTTTTGGATGAAGCAACTTCAGCTTTGGATACGCATTCCGAAAAATTGGTTCAAGATGCTTTGAACAATATGATGGCCAATAGAACTTCCTTGGTAATTGCTCATCGATTATCTACCATTATGAATGCTGACAAAATCATTGTCATGGAAGATGGCAAAATAAAAGAGTCCGGTACGCATACCGAACTCCTTTCTAAAAATGGGGTTTATTCAAACTTGATTCAACTTCAAAATGTTGAAAAATAAATGTTCTGAACTTTAGTTTTTATCACATTCTACTTAAATAAACCTGATATTCATTGCTTTCATTCGTGAAAGAATAATAAAAGGTATTATCTCCTACGAAGGTGACGGTTTGAGAATCGGTCGTTCCCTCTCCTATTTGATAAGTATACGTATTACCACTTTTGGACCAGGTTCCAGATTGCTCAGGTCCTTCTACGCAATTTCCCTGTTCATCCAACATAAATGGATTTGCCTTTAAAGTATAGTCATTGAAAAAATGAACCTTGGATTTTAAAAAGCATCCTTCTGGCAATAAAATAACCACATCATAAATACTCGATCCGTTAAGTTTTAAATCAGAAATTTCCCAAGATCCTACAATTCGATCTACATTGGAATTATTGTCATCATCATTGCTACAAGAGCTAAAGAACAATCCCAAAATTATAAATGGGATCAGCATAAATTGTAAGTTTCTCATATCTAAGTATTTTAGTATATAACGTATAAAGTTGACTAGATATTCTAACTTTGTTGCTTTCAATATTTAATTTTGTGGAAATTTTAACAAATTCAGAGAAGCAAAATAGAAACTTAACTCCTGCCGAAATCATCAAGAATCGCGCAAAGGAATTGGGTTTTTTATCTTGTGGAATTGCCAAAGCTGAATTTTTGGAGAAAGAAGCTCCACGATTGGAAAATTGGCTAAAAAATGATTTTCATGGAAAAATGTCCTATATGGAAAATCATTTTGACAAACGTTTGGACCCTCGATTATTGGTCGAAAATGCAAAATCCGTAATCTCCTTAACCTATAATTATTATCCGGAAACCTTTCAACGTAACGACAGTTTCAAAATCGCGAAATACGCTTATGGCAAGGATTATCATTTTGTCGTAAAAGATAAACTCAAAGAATTGTTGCACTTTATCCAAGAAGAATTTGGCGATATAAACGGTCGTGTTTTTGTGGATTCGGCGCCTATTTTGGAACATGCTTGGGCTGCAAAAGCTGGACTCGGTTGGGTTGGAAAAAACACGCTTACGCTATCCAAACAAAAAGGTTCTTTTTTCTTTTTAGCCGAAATTATTTTGGATGCAGAATTCTGCTATGATCAACCCATCCAAACAGATCATTGTGGGAATTGTACGAAATGCATAGATTCTTGTCCAACCGAAGCAATTTTACCCAATCGAACAGTTGATGGAAGCAAATGCATTTCTTATTTTACCATTGAATTAAAAGAATCCATTCCAAACGAAATGAAAGGGAAATTTGATGATTGGATTTTTGGATGCGACGTTTGCCAAGATGTATGTCCATGGAATCGATTTTCAATTTCGCATCAAGAAAAAGATTTCCAACCGCATGAGAAATTATTGAATTATTCAAAATCAGATTGGCAAGAAATTACGGAAGAAGTATTCAAAGAAATTTTCCAAAAATCTGCAGTAAAGCGAACAAAATTGGAAGGTTTCAGCAGAAATATTAAATTCGTATCAACTTAACTATTACTATATGAAAAAGATTTTCACATTATTGACACTAGGAATTTTCAGTTTCGGCATTGCTCAAATTTCAACAACACGAATGAATGAAATGCGCCTGAACAACACCCTTCAGCAAGTTGAAAAAGCATTGGGAAAAAAATTAGAAATCACAAAAACAGGAGATGACTGGTTATTCTATGTAAAAGTTTCCGAAAAAGGAGCTGATTTTACCTTAGGGTTTTTGGAATCCATAAACGAAAGCAATTCTAAGGAATTAGTTTTATATGAAATAAAAACCAATTCTTCAGAAATTAAAACTTTATCCAAATTAGGAGTTGGCAGTAGCATAGATGATTTATGGAAAGCCTATAAAAACTACAACATATCGGTTTGGCAAATGTGGGATGAGATTGAAGATTCTAACTCTAAAACCGATCGTGTTTTCAATATACAAGATCACGACGCGGGAACTTCTTTGTATTTTTATTTAAGAAACAACAAAGTCTACGAAATTGTAATTGGTGTTTACGAGGGTTGCTAAACTTGTTTGGCAAATTGCTTTGGCGTGATTCCGTATTTCTTTTTGAAAGCTGCAATAAAATGAGAGGGATTTTCATACCCAATTTCATAGGCGATGTCTTTGACTTGCATCTCTCCTTTTTCTAAATTTTCACGAGCGATTTCAAGCTTTTTATCCAAAACAAACCCGTAAACGGTCGTTCCATAAACCTGCTTGAATCCTTCTTTCAATTTGTATTCAGAAAGTCCTGTCATTTCAGATAGTTCTTTTAAAATAGGAGGATTGTCAATTTTTTGGAGTAAAATGTCTTTTGCTTCTTTTAATTTTCTAGCGTCTTTTTCATTGTCAAGAAACGGACAGTTTTCTTTTTGCGCATTAAAAGCTTCTGAAAAGTGCAAGGTGAACAATTCGTAGATTTTACCCAAAATGTACAGGTTCACAAAATGAGCATTCAAATTATTGTTTTCAATTTGATTGAGAACCATTCGAATGGTTGTGGAAAAAAATTGCTGATTGTAATATTTCGTATTGGATTTTGTATTGTTTAAGAATTCAGATCGTATGTTGTATTCAGAAAACAATTCATGCAATTTATCGACTGAAACATAAATCATACAAACTTTTGAATCTGCACTCAAATTGGCATTCAATGGAAGTTCAACCATCGGATTATAGATGAGAAAACTAGCGCCATCATGAAGGCTTATTTGATAAGAACCCTCATTGAAATTGAAATTCAAACTTCCTTTTGTACAAAAATAAAATTGAACGAAACGCTTTTCAATACCACGGCTTAAAGTATCTGTAAAGGCAGTTTGGTTGTCAACAAATGCCAAAAACATTTCAGAACCAAACGCATATTCCGTTACCTTACTTTTATAGGTATTTTTAATTTTAAAATCCATTTTTAAACGATAATAATCCTCTCATACAAAAGTACAAAAACTATCATGATGGTGGATTTTATGAAGAAAATCAGTTATTTGTTTAGAATTAATCTAAAATAAATGAAATCGCCAAATATGGGTATTTTGTTTAGGATTCGGTTACTTTTAAACCCTAAACATCTTGTATTTTTGCATTGGTTTTATGAAAATCACGATAGGAAATACAAAAAAGTTTTATGTAGTTGGGGTAAGTTACGAAAAGGCCGATGCTGAAATTCGTGGTAAATTTACATTCTTCCCCGATGCTGTAAAGGACTTTACGAGAGATGGAATTGCAATGGGGATGGAAAATTTCTTTGTGGTTTCAACCTGTAATCGTTCTGAGTTTTATGGATATGCAAATTCGATAGAGGATATTGTCAACCTTTATTGTCAATATACGCAAGGAACTCCAGAGGAAATGCAAACCGTTTTGACTTCATATGAAAATGAAGAAGCAATTCAACATTTGTTTGAAGTTTCAGCAGGATTAAAAAGTCAAATTCTTGGAGACTTCGAGATCATTGGTCAAATCAAAACTTGGTTTTCAAGATTCAAGAAACATGGCTCTTCAAGCGCCTTTTTGGAAAGATTGATCAATACAGCCATCCAGATCAGCAAACAAGTGAAGAATGAAACAGAAATTAGCAATGGCGCTGCCTCTGTTTCCTACGCTGCTGTTCACTACATCAAAGCCACGCAAAAAAACGTTTCTGAAAAGAAAATTTTGCTATATGGAACGGGGAAAATTGGACGAAACACTTGTACCAATTTGGTGAAACACACCCAAAATGATCATATAACTTTGATCAATAGAACTCGTGAAAAAGCAGAAGTTTTAAGTGAAAAATACGATGTCTTGGTCAAAGATTTTTCGGAATTGAAAAATGAATTGACAACAACAGATATACTGATTGTTGCGACAGGAGCCAACCAGCATACCATTACCGAAGAAATGATTCCATTTGATAAAGAAATGACCATCATTGATTTATCGGTACCAGAAAACGTTGCGCATACCTTGGGTTCACGCGAAACGGTGCAATTAATCAATGTTGATGGACTTTCTAAAATGGTTGATGACACTTTGGATGCACGTAAAGATGGAATTCCTGCGGCAAAAGAAATCATTGAACACCATAAATCGGAATTCGCAGAATGGTTAAGTACACGTGAATTTGTTCCAATTATTCAATCTTTCAAAGAGCGTTTGGAATTTTTGCAAATGCATGAATTGAAAAATCTTCAAAAGAAAAATCCTGCCATCAATGGCACTGAAACCGCTGTCGCACAAAAATTGGTTCAAAATTTAACCAATCAATTTGCATCCTACTTACTTGAAAACAAAGAGAATGCGGAAGACACCATCCAGATGATGGAGGAAATATTCAGACTTAAAGCAAAATCCTAATGAATCCTATTCGCATTGGTACTCGAAAAAGCCCATTGGCAATGTGGCAAGCAAATTTAGTAGCTTCCAAATTGGAGGAACTAGGACAATCAACCCAAATTGTAGCCATTTCATCTGAGGGCGATATTAATCTAAAGCAACCCATTTATGAAATCGGAATTTCGGGTGTTTTCACCAGATCTTTGGACATTGCTTTATTAAATGGCGAAATAGATATTGCCGTTCATAGTTTAAAAGATGTTCCTACCCTACTTCCAAAAGGCATCGAAATGAAAGGCTTTATGGAAAGAGGAAATCACCAAGATATTTTGGTGTACAAATCAGAGGAAATCTTTGAAAAACAAACCCGAACCATTGCGACAGGAAGTTTGCGAAGAAAAGCCTTTTGGCTCAATCAATATCCGCAAGACACTTTAGTTGATTTAAGAGGAAACGTTCAATTGCGAATTCAAAAACTAATGGATTCCGATTGGGATGGTGCAATTTTCGCTTATGCGGGATTGGATAGAAGTGAAATTTTGCAAGAATTAGCCGAAAAAAATCTTAAATTTAAAGTATTGGATTGGATGATTTCCGCACCCTCACAAGGAATTGTTGGAATCGCCGCCATGGAAAATTTTGAATTGCCTCAAATTTCCAATGAACAATCCAAAATTGCAGCTACCGTTGAAAGACAATTTTTAAATGTTTTGGAAGGCGGATGTACAGCACCTATTGGTGGATATGCCAATGTCCAAAACGAGGAAATTCATTTTCAAGGTGCCGTTTTATCTTTGGACGGAAAAACGAAATTAACAATTGAAGAAACTTTTTCAAGATCAGATTTTGAACATAAAGGAAAAGAATTAGCTCAAAAATTGAATGAGCAAGGTGCTTATGATTTAATTCAAAACATCCAAAAACAAATCAAGAAATAGATGCAGCAAAATCCCGACATAAAAATTCTTTTTACCAAAGATCTTTCGGAAGATTGGATCGCGGGTAAATTGAATCCAAGTTTGGATTTTAGCATTCGTCCTGCTTTAAAAATCGAATTGATATCATCTGATCAATTTGAAAATCGAATTATTCCTGAAATAAAAAAATACCTTATTTCAAGCCAAAATTCGGTAAAAGCAATTTCAAAATTAAATCTTGATGGCGAGTTTTATGTTGTAGGACAAAAAACTGCTGAATTCCTAAGAAATTCCAATTTCAATGTTGTTCAAGTAGCCGATTATGCAATTGATTTAGCAGCGTATATTTTGGACAACGAAATCCCACAAACCTGGAATTTTTTCTGTGGCAATAATCGAAGAGATGAACTAGTTGAAATCTTAGGAAATGAAGGTCATAAATTAAATGAAATCATTTGTTATAATTCCTATCCGCAAGAATTAAAAATTCGATCAGAGGCCTATACGGGATTTGTGTTTTTTAGTCCATTGAGTGTTAAAACCTATTTTAAAAACAATTTTATTTCGAAGGGTGCGATTGTATTTTCGATTGGCAATACGACCACTGGCGAATTAAAAAAACATACGGAAAATACCATTATTACATCAGAAGTTCCTGAAATGGAGCATTTGATTCAAACCATTAACAAGTATTATGTTGGAAATGAATGACAAAATTTCGTTCATAAACAACTTAATTTAAATAAAGAAAAATATGCAAGAGTTGAAAAATGATTTATTATTACGCGCATTAAAAGGAGAAGAATTGCAAAGACCACCCGTATGGATGATGCGTCAAGCGGGTCGTTACTTACCCGAATTTATTGCGCTACGTGACCAATATGATTTTTTCACTAGATGTCAAACGCCTGAATTGGCTACCGAAATTACGGTTCAACCAATCAGAAGATTTCCGTTGGATGCAGCGATTTTATTTTCAGATATTTTGGTAGTTCCTCAAGCAATGGGAATGAATTTCGAAATGAAACACGGAATTGGACCTTGGTTGGAAAATCCGATCAGAACCGTTGAACAAGTTCAAAATGTAATCGTACCCGATGTAGAAGAGACTTTAGGATACGTGTTTGAAGCCATTAAATTGACCAAAAAAGAATTGGACAATAAAATTCCATTGATTGGTTTTGCTGGTTCTCCATGGACGATTTTATGCTATTGCATTGAAGGAAGAGGCTCTAAATCATTTGATATTGCCAAAGGATTTTGTTTCCAGCATCCTGAAGCAGCACATGAATTATTGCAAAAAATTACCGATACAACCATTGCTTATTTGTTGAAAAAAGCAGAAATGGGATGTAATGTGATTCAAATTTTTGACAGTTGGGGCGGAATGCTTTCACCAAAAGATTATGATGAATTCTCTTGGAAATACATTGAACAAATTGTCAATGCTGTTTCAGAAGTTAGACCGGTTACAGTATTCGCAAAAGGTTGTTGGTTTGCCTTAGAAAAAATGAGTCAATCAAAAGCTTCTGCATTGGGAGTAGATTGGACAGTAACTCCAGAAGTTGCTCGCCAGTTGACCAATAATTCTATCACTTTGCAAGGAAATTTCGATCCGTCGAGATTATTGTCAAAGCCAGAAAAGATTCAAGAAATGGTGAAGGAAATGATCGATGGATTTGGGACTACTCGTTACATTGCCAACTTAGGACACGGGATTTTACCCAATGTCCCAGTTGAAAATGCACAAGCTTTCATTCAAGCTGTAGTAAATTATCGCAAAGACTAAGCGTCTAAATCTTCATTATTTACTTTTAGGATACGAATTTGGGTGGTGCCAGCAGGCATCTCCCAATTTACTTCATCTCCTTCAGAAAAACCGATTAGAGCTACTCCGAGTGGAGCCAACAAGGAAACCTTTCCTTGAGCTAAATTAGCTTCTGTAGGCAACACCAAACGAACTTTCATGGTTCTTTTGGATTTCATTTCCTCTATTTCAACTTCGGAACCTATACGAACAATCTTTTCGTTGATTTCTTCTTCTTTGATTACGATTGCACGATCCAACTCCGATGATAGTTGTTGAACTTCCTTGGCAACTCTTTGATCTGTATTACGCTTAATTAAATCACGTAAAATTTGATATTCTGATAATAATACAATAGGTTTTATTTCCATGATGATAAGGATTAATGATTATGAAATAGTAATGTAAATTCGATTAAGAATTCGATTACAAAAAATAGTTAAATGACGTAAACTCTCGTATAGAAAACGAGAGTATTAAGAAATGAAGGCCTTATTGTGCGCCAATAAGATTTTGCTTTCATAATTCGGAAGAATTGAAATATTGGTAAGCAATACTATGTGTCTAAATGTAGACATAAATAATTCCGAAAATTTAAATTAGATTATTGTTTAATTAACGTAACAACTTCCGAAGTATTGTCGGTAAAAATTACACGTACCATATACTTCCCTTTTTTCAAACTTCTAACGGCTAAATCAAAAGTATTGGAAGAAGAATTGTAAGCTTTTGAATAAACTTCACTTCCAATTACGCTATAAATTGAGATCGATTTCACATCTGCCTCATTTCCTTCGATCGTTAATTTAACGTCAGAAACTGCAGGGTTGGGTGAAATGGTTAATTTCTTCTCATTGATGGGATTAGATACAACGATACCATCTCTGCTCTGTGCATGCACATTCAAAGCGGCAAAACTTAAAAACATTAAAAGTAGAATTCGTTTCATATCTATTTCAACAAAATTAGAGTATATTTTTCTAATTTCCAATATCTATACCAAAATAAATGTAGAAATCATAAAAATAAAAAAAGCTCTGTAAAAACAGAGCTTTCAATTGTATAGAATAGGATTTTATTATAAACCGTAACGGATGTATCCGATTACTTTTAAATCACCATTAACAGCGCTTACAACGTCTTTTACAGATGTTTTTCCATCTTTAATTGACGCTTGGTGAACCAACGTATTTTCTTTGAAGAATTTTTGCAATTTACCTTGCGCAATTCCTTCGATCATGTTTTCTGGTTTACCTTCTTGACGCAATTGGTCTTTTGCGATTTCCAATTCTTGGTCAATAACTGCTTGAGAAACTTGTGTTTCGTCTAAAGCTACTGGATTCATCGCAGCAACTTGCATTGCAACATCATACGCAACTTCTGTAGCACCAGGATATTCACCAGACAAAGCAACTACTGCAGCGATTCTGTTTCCTGCGTGGATGTAAGAATTCAAAGAGAATCCTTCGATTGTTGAGAAATGACCGATTTCGATTTTCTCTCCAATAACTCCCGTTTGCTCTGTTAATTTTTCTTCTACAGAAATACCGTTAAAGTCAGCTTTTAACAATTCTTCTTTTGAATCGAAATCCAAAGCCATTTCAGCTAAATCTTTCGCCAATTTGATGAAATCTTCATTTTTCGCAACGAAATCTGTTTCACAATTTAAAGCAAGAACAACCCCTTTGTTGTGACCAGCATTAACTTTTGCGATAACAGCTCCTTCAGTACTTTCTCTATCTGCTCTATTAGCAGCAACTTTTTGACCTTTTTTACGTAAGATTTCGATTGCTTTATCAAAATTACCTTCAGCTTCTTCCAAAGCTTTTTTAGAGTCCATCATTCCGGCTCCAGTTGCGTTACGAAGTTTACTAACTTCAGCTGCGGTTGCTTTATACATTGTTTATTTTTTTAATTGTTAGTAGTTAAATCTAAAATAAAAAGTAGTCCTTTCATTTACGAAAGAACTACATTATGATATGGTTAATTCTGATGAATAAACATCACCAAAAATTATTCTGCGTCCTTAACGTCTTTCATTTCCACTGCTTCCACTTCATCATTTTTAGACTCATCTTTTGATTTGTCCTTTTCGGCTTTTCTTTGAGATAAACCTTCTTTGATAGAATTGGTCACATTTTCCAAAATGATGTCAATTGATTTTGATGCATCATCGTTTGCAGGAATTGGGAAATCAACTTCTCTTGGATCGGTATTGGTATCCACCATCGCGAAGATTGGAATACCTAATTTTTGAGCTTCAGCTACTGCAATGTGTTCTCTAACTGTATCTACGATAAATACCGCAGATGGGATACGTGTCATGTCAGAAATAGAACCCAAATCTCTTTCTAATTTCGCTCTTTGACGATCTACTTGTAATCTTTCTTTTTTCGAAAGGGTTTCAAATGTTCCATCTTTCTTCATACGATCGATAGAGTTCATTTTTTTCACCGCTTTACGAATTGTGATGAAGTTTGTTAACATACCACCTGGCCAACGCTCAGTGATGTATGGCATCCCTACGCTTTCTGCGTGTTTTGCTACAACTTCTTTCGCTTGTTTTTTGGTTGCTACGAAAAGGATTTTACGTCCTGAAGAAGCGATTTTACCTAAAGCATCTGATGCTTCTTCTAATTTCACAGCTGTTTTGTGAAGATCTATGATGTGGATCCCGTTTTTCTCCATGAAGATATAGGGAGACATATTTGGATTCCATTTTCTTGTAAGGTGACCGAAATGTACGCCAGCCTCTAACAAGTTTTTTACATTTACTTTTGCCATTTTCTTTCTTTCTTAGTTTACGTTCCGCTTAATCTGCAAGCAATGTTTGAGTGGTTGAAATTATCTCGCCTGAAACATTTAGATGCTAAACCAACGGAAAATGGTTACTATTGATTTTTACTAATTCAGGTTTCTTATGAAGCCCAAGAGAATTCTCCCATAGCCAAGAAAACCTGAAACTGAATATTAACGTTTAGAGAATTGGAATCTTTTACGAGCTTTCTTCTGACCAAATTTCTTACGTTCAACCATTCTTGGATCACGAGTTAACAATCCTTCTGGTTTTAATTGTAATCTGAAATCAGCGTCTACTTCGCAAAGAGCTCTTGAAATACCTAAACGGATAGCCTCAGCTTGACCTGTAATTCCACCTCCATATACTTTCACGTCAACATTGAATTTCCCTTTGTTTCCTGTGATTGTTAAAGGTTGTTCTACTTTGTATTGTAAAACACCAGTTGTGAAATAATCTTTTAATTCACGACCGTTGATAAAGATCTCACCATTCCCCTCTTGCAAGTAAACTCTCGCAACAGAAGTTTTTCTTCGACCTATTTTGTGAACAATTGCCATAAAATTTATTATAAATAAGCGTTAATGTCGATTGATTTTGGTTTTTGTGCTTGTTGGTTATGCTCCTCTCCAGAGTACACATAAACATTAGACAAAATCTGTGTTCCTAATTTGTTTTTAGGTAACATTCCTTTTACTGCCTTTTCGACTAATCGAATTGGGTCTTTGTCAAATAATTGTCTTGCTGTTAAACTTCTTTGACCTCCAGGATAATTGGTGTGACGAATGTATAATTTCTCGTCCCATTTGTTCCCAGTCAATTGAATTTTGTCAGCATTCACAACTATCACATTATCGCCACAATCAGCATGAGGGGTAAAATTTGTTTTGTGCTTACCTCTTGCCAATTTAGCAACTCCTGATGCCAATCTACCTAAACTTAGTCCAGATGCATCTACAAGAACCCACTCTTTCTGAGCAGTTTCCTTGTTTGCTGATATTGTTTTGTAACTTAACGTATCCACTGTATTGATTTTTAATATTTTACTTGGTGAATAAAAATTCGGGTTGCAAAGGTAGGAATTCCTTTTTGTAATCCCAAATGCTTTTTGATAAATTATTGAGATTTATCCAAATAAAATGCCCCGATCACTCGGGGCACTTCTATTGTTGTGCAAAATAATTCAATTATTTTACGATAACTTTTGTGTTCTCTACACTTCCGTTAGCATATTTTACTTGTGCTACATAAACACCAGCTGCTAAAGAAGAAACATTGATTGAAGAAGAAGTAGATTTTGCTACAACTTTTCCAGTCATGTCAGCCAAAACAACACCAGTAATTTGGTTTTTAGCTGAGAAGTTAACTACGCTTGTAGCTGGGTTCGGATAAACTTGTAAGTTTGATTTAGCAACAACATCAGACACTGCTAAAGATCCTTGGAATTTCATGATTCCTGTAGATCCACCAGGTCCATCACTAAATTGTCCACACCATCCAGTTGTTCCATTTAAGAATTCAACTTTACCTCTTTGCTCACCTGCATCGATTTCAATCCAGTTCAAACCTCCATCAGTTGAATAAGAAGATCCCATCGGAGCTGCAGAGTTGATTCCAGTTGATACATATGTATTTGGAGTTCCAGGCACATATGCAATATCTCCATAATACCAAGGTCCGTTTGGAGTAATATCTGTCCAAGACTCACCTCCGTTGGTAGTTTCGTACAATACTGCAAAACCATTATCGTTTGTGATCAACAAACCATTAGTTGCACTTGAGAAAGCAAAACTTGCAGAAGATCCTTCAGTGATTACTCCACCAAAGTCCATTGCTGGAGAAATGTGAGCAGTCCAAGTGTTTCCTCTATCTGTTGAACGTAAAATACGACCTGTACTTGTTCCTAACCAGATGTTGTCCCCATGGACTTCTTTAACTCCAACGTAAGTAAACTCATCACCATTTTGAGGAGCTGGAGCAGTAGAAATCACAGTCCATGTGTTACCTCCGTCAGTAGTTTTGTACATTTCAAATTTATTTGCTACAGGGTCTCCACCAGCATAACCGTTGTTTTCATCCCAGAAATAAATATGATTTGCAAAAGATGCACTATTGTTGAAAATTGCTCCTGAATATTTTGTCCAGTTATCACCTCCATCAGTTGTTTTCCAGATACCGTTGCTAGACGCACCTCCACTAGATGGCGCAGTAATGATGAATGCTGTAGTTGAACTAAATGCATAAATATCACTAAATAATGCTGCTGCTGGCATTTCTTCAGCAGTTTTCGCTACCCAAGATGTTCCACCATTAGAAGTAACAGCGAAATCTTTTGGATAAGTTCCAGCTCCTGTTCCATCATAAGCAGTTGCCCAAACAACATTTTCATTTACGATATTAATCTCGTCAATACCCCAGCTTGGAGAAAAGTTCGTAGCCTGTGGCTGCCAAGACAATTGAGCAGACGCTAGTACTCCTGTCAAAGCGATTGCTAAAAAATAGAATTTTTTCATAATTGTTTTCAATTGTTAAACAGTCGTAAAATTATATATTATTTATGAATGTATGTATAATGATGTGTTAAAAATTAAAATTTACACCATATTTTAACGCTACCATTTTGGTTTTTAACAAAAAAAATCCTAAAAATTTTAGGGTCTAAAACCAACCAATCTTGCTTCCATACGTGTATTATGGGAAATAACTTGTTGAATCCGAAGAAAATTCAACATTTCCAATTCCAACAATTCTTACGTAAATCCAAATTTTTAATTCACTAGATAATTATTATTTTTGCTTCCATACCATATTATACAATGCAAACACAAACAGAAAATAAACTATCCTTTCAAGAATTTAAAAATCAAATTTTAGAAGATTATAGGATAGCTCAGCTTTCAAGAGAAACAAGTTTATTGGGTCGAAGAGAAGTTTTGACCGGAAAAGCCAAATTTGGAATTTTTGGTGACGGAAAAGAAATTCCGCAAATTGCAATGTCCCGAGTTTTCAAAAATGGAGATTTCCGTTCTGGCTATTACCGCGACCAAACTTTTATGTTGGCTATTGGACAATTATCCCTATCGGCATTCTTTGCCCAATTATACGCCAATACCGACCTAGAAAAAGAGCCAGCTTCGGGCGGACGACAAATGACCTCCCATTTCGCTACGCGTTCCTTGAACGAAGATGGTTCTTGGAAAAAATTAACCGATCAGAAAAACTCAAGTTCTGACATCTCTCCTACTTCTGGGCAAATGCCTCGACTCTTGGGATTGGCTCAAGCTTCCAAATATTATCGTCAAGTTCCTGAAGCCGATGAAAATCAAAATTTCTCGGTAACTGGAAACGAAATTGCTTTTGGAACCATTGGAGATGCAAGTACATCTGAAGGTCCGTTTTGGGAAACGATTAATGCAGGTGGAGTTTTACAAGTTCCGATGATTGTTTCGATTTGGGATGATGGTTATGGAATTTCCGTTCCTGCGAAATACCAACGCACCAAATCCAATTTAAGCGAATTGCTTTCGGGATTTGAACAAAACGAAGACGAAAGAGGTTACAAAATTTTTACCGTGAAAGCTTGGGATTATCCAGGTTTGATCGCAGCTTATCAAGAAGCAGAAAAATGGGCAAGAGAGGAACATACTCCTTGTATAGTTCACGTGAGAGAATGTACCCAACCGCAAGGTCACTCAACTTCTGGTTCGCACGAACGATACAAATCGGAAGAGCGTTTGAACTGGGAAAAAGAATTTGACGGAATCGCTAAATTCAAAGAATGGATTTTGAACTTTGATGCGGGCGATGAAAAATTGGCAACTGAAGAAGAACTTGCCAAAATTGAAGAAGAAGCCAAAAAAGAAGTAAAAGCAGCTCAAAAACAAGCTTGGGAAGATTATTTGAATCCCGTTTTGGCTTTGAAAGAAGAAGCAATCCAATTATTGACCCAAGTAGCCAATGAGAGCTCCAATAAATCTTTCATTGAAACCGAAATACAATCCTTAAAAGGAAAACAAGTTCCTTTCAAAAAAGATATTTACAGCGTTGTTCGCAAAGTATTCCGTATTACAAGAGGAGAAAATTTAGCGGCTAAAACTGCGCTAACTTCTTGGTACAACTCAAGAATGGAAGTCGAACAAGACATTTATTCGTCACATTTATATAGCCAATCCCAATGGAGCGCTTCCAACATAAAAAATGTAGCACCTGAATTTCCTGAAGAAGAACATTTGGAAGACGGACGTGTGGTTTTGCGTGACAATTTCGACAAGATTTTCACGAACAATCCAAACGTTTTAATTTTTGGTGAAGATTCAGGGAATATTGGTGACGTAAACCAAGGATTGGAAGGTTTACAAGAAAAATTTTCCGAAGCGAGAGTTTCTGACACAGGAATTCGTGAAGCAACCATCGTAGGACAAGGAATTGGAATGGCAATGCGCGGACTTCGCCCAATTGCTGAAATCCAATATTTGGACTATGTTTTGTATGGACTTCAATTGATGTCCGACGATTTAGCGACGGTTCAATATCGTACAAAAGGTGGACAAAAAGCGCCATTGATCATAAGAACGCGTGGACACCGTTTAGAGGGAATTTGGCACGCAGGTTCTCCAATGGGTGGAATCTTAAATTTGGTTCGTGGTATGTACGTTTTGGTGCCACGTGATTTAACCAAAGCTGCCGGATTCTACAATGCTTTGTTGCAATGTGACGAGCCAGCTATTGTGGTGGAAAGTTTGAACGGATATCGTTTGAAAGAAAAAATGCCTACGAATTTAGGGGAATTTACGACGCCAATCGGTGAAGTAGAAGTAACCAAAGAAGGATCTGATGTTACCTTGGTAACCTATGGTTCGACTTGGAGAATTGTCAACGAAGCGGCAAAAGAATTGGCTCAATTGGGAATTGATGCAGAAGTCATAGACATTCAATCTTTGATTCCATTTGACTTGAAGCAAGATATTGCAAAAAGTTTGGCCAAAACCAATCGTTTGGTCGTAATTGACGAAGACGTTCCAGGAAGTGCTTCTGCTTATATGATGCAACAAATCTTGGAAGTTCAAAATGGCTATTTCCATTTGGATAGCAAACCGATTACGATCACAGCGAAAGATCACCGTCCAGCTTATGCAACAGATGGAGATTATTTCTCAAAACCTTCAGTTGATGATATCGTAGAAAAGGTTTACGAATTGATGCGTGAGGCGAAACCAAATGATTTCCCTGCGATTTATTAAAATACAAATTTTACAATGATAGAAACTCCTGTTCGTAAGAATAGGAGTTTTTTTTTTACTTTATTTCGAATAAATCAATCCTAATTAGAAAATTTCTAAATTTCATTTCAACGAAATTGATAGAAGAAAATCTTTAACTTTATCTAATAATCAAGCATTCTATTAGTTAAACGACAAATTACTCAATTAGAATGCTTTACTTCTTCAGTATCATTAGTTTAAAAAAATTATATGGCTTTTCAAATTCCTTCTCATTTAACGGGTCTTTCACCAAATGAGGTAGCCGAATCAAAAAAACTCCACGGATCGAACCAACTCAATTCCAACCAAAATAATTCTTGGTTAAATCTACTTTTCGAGATCTTAAAAGAACCAATGTTGGTCATTCTGGCTATTATTTCCCTTATTTATGTAATTGTGGGAGAGTATGGAGAAGCCCTTTTTATGTTCGTCGCCATTGTAGCCGTTAGTGCAATTTCTTTTTATCAAGACAATCGAAGTAAGAAAGCTTTGGAAGCGCTAGAAAAGCTAAACGAACCTTTAAGTACCGTCATCAGGGATTCGAAAGTTGTTCAAATTCCTACCCACGAAATTGTAGTTGGCGATTTATGTTTGGTCGAAGAAGGAAAAATGATCAATGCCGATGGAACCATAAAGTACAGCACAGACTTTTCTGTCAACGAATCTTCTCTCACTGGCGAATCCTTTTCGGTTTTTAAAAATAAGGATACAGAAGATAATATGATTTATAATGGAACGCTTGTCGTGACGGGTTTAGCGGTTTTCGAAGTGAAGAAAATTGGACCGCAAACGAAATTGGGACAAATTGGTCAATCAATTCAAACTATCAAAGAAGAAATTTCACCTCTTCAAAAACAAATCACCAAATTCGTCAAAGGAATGGCGCTCGTTGGATTTGTCTTTTTCCTTATGGTTTGGGGGTATAGTTTTTATCAAACGGGCGAATTACTCAATAGTTTATTGGTTGGATTGACGTTGGCAATGTCGATTTTACCTGAAGAAATTCCAGTTGCTTTTTCAACATTTATGGCGATTGGCGCTTGGAAATTGATGAAAGAAGGAATCATCATCAAGCGAAGCAATGTCGTGGAAACTTTGGGAAGTACGACCATTATTTGCACCGACAAAACAGGAACCATTACCCAAAATGCGATGAACTTAAAATCGCTTTATGATTTTAAATCCAAAAAGTTGTTTTCAGAAGCTGAATTTGGAGATGTATCTTTAGCTGAATTGATTGAATACGCAATGTGGAGTAGTGAACCGATTCCGTTTGACCCGATGGAAAAAACTTTGCACCGAGTTTATGAATCTTTCATCAAAACGGATTTGAGATCTTCTTTTCATATGATTCACGAATATCCATTGGAAGGGAAACCACCCATGATGACGCATCTTTTTGAAAACGAAAATGGAAATCGAATCATTGCTGCCAAAGGCGCTCCCGAAGCTATTTTAGCAGTTTCCAATCTTTCAGAATCCGAAAAATCAGAACTTCAACTGGAAATCAAATCCTTGGGGAAACAAGGATTCCGATTGTTGGGTGTTGCCAAAGCAAAATTTGAAGGAAATCAATTTCCAGAAAATCAGCAAGATTTCAACTTTGAATTTTTAGGATTTACGGTTTTTTATGATCCTCCAAAAGAAGGAATTGAGCAAGTATTTCATCAAATTTATGATGCAGGAATTCAAGTCAAAGTCATCACAGGAGACAATGAAGATACTACCAAAGCTATCGCCCAACAATCAGGAATTCAACATTCCGAAAATGCGGTCAATGGTTCAGAGATTCTTAAAACTTCGGAAGAGAAAACCATTGAAATTTCACGAAAAACCAATTTGTTTACCCGAATGTTTCCCGAAGCGAAATTAAAAATGGTCAATGCCTTTAAAAAAGATGGCGAAATTGTCGCTATGCTCGGCGATGGCGTCAATGATGCTCCTGCGCTCAAAGCCGCGCACATAGGCGTTGCGATGGGAAATAAAGGAACCGAAATTGCCAAATCTGCTGCTGCATTGGTCATTGTGGATGATGATTTAACGAAATTGGTTACGGGAATTGCGGCAGGAAGACGAATTTACACCAACATCAAAAAAGCAATTCAATACATCATTTCCATTCATATTCCCATCATCTTAACAGTTTCTTTGCCGCTGTTTTTGGGATGGATTTATCCGAATATTTTCACTCCCGTTCACGTAATATTTTTGGAATTGATAATGGGACCTATTTGTTCGATTGTATATGAAAACGAACCGATGGAAAAAGGAACAATGTCGAAAAAACCCCGAAAAATGACCGATACTTTCCTAAATTGGAAAGAATTAAGCATCAGCATAGTTCAGGGAATTATCATCACAATGGGTGTGTTATTTGCGTATCAGTATGCGGTACAACTTGGTCAAGACGAAAGAACCACAAGAGCTATGGTGTTTTCGACTTTGGTTTTTGCCAATGTATTTTTAAGTCTTACCAATCGATCTTTTACTTATAGTCTTTGGGTAACTTTATTCTATAAAAATAGATTGTTTCCGCTGATTCTTTCGGCATCTATTCTACTTCTTCTTTGCTTATTATACATTCCTTTCTTGGCAGAATTTTTCCAAGTTACGGGATTGAGTTTGGAACAATTAGCAACAGTTATCCTGATTGCAATGGTTTCGGTTTTATGGTTTGAAGTTTACAAATGGATCAAAAGGAAATTCAGAAACTGAAATTATAATCCGTTTTCATTTTGAACGAAATTTTGAATGGATAAGGGAATTGCGTGAGGGATTATAGCAGAAATCCTTTTTTAGATTGCTTCGTACCTCGCAAATACAGATTGTCGCGGAAAGCCCGGTCCGCCGCTGCGGACACGCCCAAAAAGTTAGGTTAGGAATTTAGACTTTGATGATTATCGACAGAAACGCGATCGGGCTCTGTATGCACCAAAACATCTGCGATATGAGGAACTTGACGTTGAATTTCGTCTTTGAGATCATGGGCAATTTTATGTCCTTGGATGACAGAAATGTTTCCGTCCACAATCATATGCAAGTCGACATAGTAGGTCATTCCCATTTTACGAACATGACATTTTTCTGTATCCAAAACCCCTGGAACCGTCTGTGCTATGGCTCGAATATCCTCAATCATATCATCATAAACTTGTTCGTCTGAAATCTCACTGATGATCGGTTTGAAAATTTTATAGGCATTGTAAATGATAAAAGCAGAAGCCAATAAAGCAGCAACATCATCGGCCGCTTCAAATCCTTCGCCCAAGAAAATCGCAATCGATATTCCTATAAACGCCATAACAGACGTAATCGCATCACTTCGATGGTGCCAAGCATCGGCCTTTAAAGACGAACTATGTGTTTTTTTGCTTTGGCGAATCACATATTGGAAGGAAAGTTCTTTGAACAAAATAATCCCCAAAAGAACCCAAAGGGTAAATGATTTTGGACCTTCATGCGGCGTTTGAATGTTTTTGATACTTTCAACGGCAATTACTGTAGCAGAAATAACCAAAAATCCGATGACAGCAAAGGTTGAAATTACTTCAAATCGTCCATGTCCATAGGGATGATTTTCATCAGCTGGTTTGGTGGAATATTTCAAACCAATCCAAACTAAAATCGAAGCAAACACATCAGCAGTAGACTCAATAGCGTCAGCAATCAACGCATAAGAATTACCAAAAATACCTGCAAGAAATTTGATTACTGCAAAAAGTGCATTTCCTACAATACTAAAAACAGATGTTTGAATGGCTTGCTTGTTGCTCATTTGGATGATTCTGGTACAAAAATAAGCCATTCTTTTGGGAATGGCTTATGGATTTTATAGTGGATTTTCTTTACTCTTTTCCTAAGAAAGGATAACGATAATCTTTTGGTGTCACAAAGGTTTCTTTGATGGTTCTTACCGAAATCCAACGCATCAAGTTCATTGCTGAACCTGCTTTGTCATTGGTTCCAGAAGCTCTCGCTCCACCAAATGGTTGTTGCCCTACAACTGCACCAGTTGGTTTGTCATTGATGTAGAAATTTCCTGCAGCATTTTCCAAAGCTTTCATTCCTTGGTTCAAAACATAACGATCTTTTGCAAAGATGGCACCTGTCAAAGCGTAATCAGAGGTCTGATCAACCAATTCTAAGGTTTCTTCCCATTTTTCATCTTCAAATACATACACCGTTAAGACTGGGCCGAAGATTTCTTCAACCATACTTTCGTATTTTGGATTGGTAGTTTCGATAACCGTTGGATGAACGAAATACCCTACGGAATCATCACAAGTTCCACCTAAAACAACTTCAGCTTCTGAACTTGCTTGAGCTCTTTCAATATATCCTTTGGATTTATCAAAAGAGTTTTTATCGATAACTGCCGTCACAAAGTTTGAAAAATCCTCTGGTGAACCTACGGAAATAGAATCCAAAGCTTTTTTCATTTCATCTTTCACCGCTGGCCAAATTGATTTTGCAATATACGCTCTTGAAGCGGCAGAACATTTTTGTCCTTGGTATTCGAACGCTCCACGAACCAATGCAGTTGCTACCTCTTTGGCATCTGAAGAGCCATGTGCTACAACAAAATCCTTTCCTCCTGTTTCACCTACAATTCTTGGGTAAGTTTTATGGGTATTGATGTTGTCTCCAATTTGTTTCCATAAAGCTTTGAAAACAGAAGTTGATCCTGTGAAATGCAATCCTGCGAAATCTGGATGTTCAATACAAGTTTTGGCTGTTTCAGCACCACCTGTTAACACCATATTGATAACACCGTCTGGCAATCCTGCTTCTTTGAAGACTTCCATAATTACTTGAGCCGAATAAACTTGTTTGTCAGATGGTTTCCACACCACAACATTCCCCATCATAGCCATACAAGCTGGTAAATTTCCAGAAATAGCCGTAAAGTTAAATGGAGTGATTGCAAATGTGAATCCTTCTAATGGTCTATATTCAACACGATTCCATATTCCTTCTGAAGAAATAGGTTGATCGGCATAGATTTGGGTCATGAATTCTACGTTGAAACGTAAAAAGTCAATCAACTCACAAGCAGAATCGATTTCGGCTTGAAAAGCATTTTTGGATTGCCCAATCATGGTCGCTGCATTGATCCTTGCACGGTAAGGACCCGCAATCAAGTCAGCTGCTTTCAAGAAAATAGAAGCTCTTTGTTCCCAAGGCAAATCTGCCCATTCTTTACGAGCTTTTAAAGCTTCATTGATTGCTTCTTTGACATCTTCTTGTGTTCCTTTGTGGTAATATCCCACAATATGTTGATGGTCATGAGGAGGACGAATCTCGCCTTTGTTTCCTGACTTTACAATTTTATTTCCAATGTATTGAGGAACCTCCACAATTTCTTGGTACATCTTTTTATAGGTCGCTAACAATTCTTTTCTTTCGGCCGATCCTGGCGCATATGATAGAACTGGTTCATTCCCTACGAAAGGTACTTGATAAATTCCTTTGGGCATATTTTAAGATTTTATTTTATAATGAATTAACGTTTGCAAAGGTACGAAAATTATCGCTTTCTTAGGCGAAATCAAGGTTAGAGTTTCAGCTGATTTATCGAGTATTGACTTCACCGAATCCCATCAAAACATCGTATCGAACTCCCCAAGGTCGATAATAAAATAATCCTTGATAGGTGTTTTCGGTTTGCCAAAAACTTCCGTTTATTTCCGACATGGAAACTTGATTGGTTTTGGTATCCAAAACCGCATATTGATAATTGTAATATCCTTGTTTCAGAAGAATTGAAGCTTCCCAATAATTGGATTCTGTTTTATGAAGTTGATATTCTGGAGCGATTTGCCAATTGTTAAAAGCTCCTACCACATACAACTCTTTTGTTCCTTGTTTGTCATCAAATTCGTCCAATGCAAAATGAACCCAAGTGTAATCAGCTTCAGAATTAGACAAAGTCTGATTGGCAATGTTCACATTTCGGATGTAGAAGGCACCATTGACATCTTGATCATCAAAATATGACAAATTCCACTTTTGAAAATCGGGTCTTAAAACCGCATGGTAGATACTGTCTTTTCGAAACGAACGTTCGGTTGTCATTGCAGGCGCATCAAGATTTTTGGTATCAAACCATAGATATTCACTATTTCCTTCCATTATGATGGATTGATCTTTATACGTTAATTGGGAAGGTTTGATAAAGTTTGGTCTCGAAACGATCAAATGATCATTCCAATTTCCATTTTTCATGATAAACAAAGTCGCACCATCGGGTGTTTCGGTTAAATTCACTTGCGGACTTGAAACAATAACACTCAAACGTTGGTTTTGATATCCGCTTCCAATTGCTCTTTCCACTTGCATTCCAAGATTTACTTTACGTTCTTCGTAAAGTGCAAATCGTTTGGTAAACAAAGGTCGATTCTCATCTTTGGTATACACTTTCACTACATAGTTTCCTGCCAATTTAATTTGAGCATCGCGATTGGGTATTTGAACAGAATAATTGGTGTAATTCTGATAGGTATTGAAGGAATTTTGGTAATCTCGGATATAATTCGAACTATAGCCATCTAAAAATTCGGATTGGAAAATTCCAGAAGGCGTCCAATCGGCATTGTAATGTTCGATTTTGTAATTGTATTCTTTGAATCCTGGATCCAAATCATCAAACGATAAAATCAAATATTCACCATTTAATCTAATCACAGGGGTTTGATCATTGGTTTGCGGATTGAACAATTGAACGGTTTTGATGGTACTTGGCGGTAGTATTTCTTGGTATTTTTGCGCCAATAGATTTTCGAACATCAAAACAACCAACAAGAGAACGACTGAATTTTTCATACATTCAAAAATAAGGAATTGATTTGAATAAAAACAAAAAGGTGATTTCAATCTAGTAATCACCTTTTTTTTAAATACAATTCTAAATTCTATCTTATTAACTCAGCACATCGCGAATTTCAGCTTCTTTGTCAAAAACTGATTTTGCAAATGGACAAAGTGGGATAATTTTGATATGATTGGCTCGAGCGAAATCAACTGCATCCATCACCATTTTCTTCCCTACTCCTTGACCACTAAAATCTGGATTAACTTCTGTGTGATCAATGATAAATTTATCGGTTCCTGTCCAAGAATACGTCATAAGACCTGCTTGAACATCATCTTCAACAGCTCTAAAAAATCCTTTGTTGGCATCGTTGATTCTTTCAATTTTCATAATACGATATAATAAGTTTGTGTCAATAATTCGTTAAAGTTAAGCAATTCATCGATAGATTTTCGGCATTGGTCTATACATCGAAAACTTTCGAATAAAAAGGTATAAATCTTGTATTTAAATACTCAGAATGAGAGTATAGTAAGTTCTCATAGGTTAATAGGTTAGGTTATACAAAGGAAGAGCTCTACATGGTGGAGCTTTTCTCATTTTACAACTTCTGAACTAATTTCGATGGGATTGGCCAACATTCTATGAATCGGACATTTTCCCGCAATTTCATACAATTTATCAATTTGTTCTTGGGATAAATCGCCTGTGAATTTTAATTTCTTAGTGAATTTGGTCACATTGAATTTCGCATCGCGTTCAAAATCCACCTCTACTTCAACTTCTTGTAAATCCCATCCTTTTCGGTCTGCATACAATTTCACTGTAATAGAACTACAAGATGCCAAGGAAGCGGCCAACAATTCTCCTGGAGACGGACCAAAATCTTTTCCTCCAACTGAAATAGGTTCATCCACAATAAAATGATGAGGATCGGTTTGAATTTGTGTTCGGTAATTTTCTTTTTTCGTTATCGCTATTGACTTTACATTCATTTTCTTGGTTTTAGATTATGCAAATAATCGGGTAATGGCACATATCCGTCATCATTTTTTACTTTCGGAAATTGATGATGGATCCATTCTTCTTTTGCTTGTTGAATTCTTTCTGGACGACTCGAAACGAAATTCCAAAAAATGTATCGCTCTTCTGGAAAAGGTTCTCCTCCAAAAACATACACCTTTGTATTGGGCTTCATTTCAAATTCGCATAATTTGGTATCCTTGGCAATTAAAATATGTTTGGGTTCATAATCATGTCCCGAATCATGGATTCCACCTTCCAAAATATACAAAGCAGATTCGCCATACAATTGATCGCCAATTTTGACTTTCCCACCCAATTCTGATTTAATTTCAATAAAATACATGGGACTATGCACAGGAACTGGAGATGTATGACCTAAGGCTTCGCCCGCAATCAACTTAAAATGCATTCCGTCCTTTTCCCAACTTGGTAAATCGGTTGCTTCCACATGCGTAAAACTTGGATCGATTTCTTCTAATTCCTTGGGAAGCGCAATCCATATTTGAAGTCCATGGAGATGTTTTTCGGATTGTCTCAAATAGTCAGGAGTTCTTTCTGAATGCGTTACGCCCTTCCCAGCCGTCATCCAATTGACAGCTCCTGGTTGGATTTCAATTTCAGATCCAATGCTATCACGATGCATGATAGAGCCTTCGAATAAATAGGTTAAGGTCGAAAGACCAATATGCGGATGAGGCGGCACATCTAAATTTTCGTAATCTTTTAATGCGGCTGGCCCCATATGGTCGATAAAGGCAAATGGCCCAATCGTTCTTTTTTCTTTGAAGGGCAATAAGCGTCCGACCATGAAATTTCCAATGTCGGCGGCTCTTTCTTCTATGATTAACTCAATATTTGACATGGTATAATTTTAATTATCAAATCCATTGAAGGATTCATCAACAATTCGTTTCCATTCAGGATGCCTTTTGATATAAGCAAAAACAAAAGGACATAAAGGAACCAACGTGAAATTATTAGATTCCAAATACGCCAATGTTTTTTCAACCAAAGCAGTTGCAGCACCTCTTCCTTCTAATTCTGGCGGAGATTCTGTATGAATCAGGTAAATTTTATTCTCTTTCTTTTTATACACAATGAAAGCAGTAAATCCGTCAATTGTCAGTTCGAATTGCGTTTTTTCTACATTATCTTTCAAGGGTAGATTTTCAAATTCAGGTTTCATAGTATTAATTTGGGGAAATATCCCATTAAATTAACCATTCTAACTGAATTAGAAAATTCAATTTCTGCAAATTCTAAATTTTAGGGAGAATTTAACTAAACCTTAAAGTTTTTATTGGCCAATTCTTTTCGTACGCGACTTAAAGATTCAGGTGTAATTCCCAAATAAGAAGCGATCATCCATTGCGGAACGCGTAAGGTTACGTCGGGATACAATTTGATAAAATCCAAATACCGAACTTCTGCCGGAGCGCTTAACAAGAGATTGATACGTCTTTGCAAATGGCGAATGTGATTGTTCAACGCATACAAATTGTATTTTCTGAAAGAGGAATTGTTTTCAGAAGCCTGAACCAAGAAATCTTCATTGATGAATATCACTTTGGAATTTTCAACAGCTTCTACATATTGATCTGATTTCTCTTTCATAAAAGTACCAGAACGATCAGAAATCAACCAATTTTCTGGTGCAAATTGCATAATATGTTCCTTTCCTTGCGCATCGGTCGTATAACCACGTAACAATCCTTTGGAAACAAAAAAGGTGTGTTCACAAAATTCACCAGGGCTTACAAGATAAGTTCCTTTTTTTATGGTTTTCTCGGATAGATTCTTGTTCATCAAATCAATAGTTTCCTGATTGACATCGACAGATTTGTCAGTATAATACTGGATTAATTCTTGGAACATAGTAAGGTTGGTTCAATTTTCAGGCTGAAATTACATTTAATTTTACTTATATCAAATGATTTTCTTAAAAAATTCATTAGAAAGAATTAAACGAAAAATCATATAATAATCTCGCAATCAATCCCAGAGATTTAGATAAAAATAAATAGGATGGAAAATTCCATCCTATTTAATAACTATTTTAAGGTTCTTTTATTTGATCAAAGAACGAGAAATTACAATTTTCTGAATTTCAGAAGTTCCTTCATAAATCTGAGTAATTTTTGCATCACGCATCAAACGTTCTACATGGTATTCCTTCACAAAACCATATCCACCGTGAATTTGAACAGCCTCAACTGTTACATCCATCGCCGTTTTAGAAGCAAACAACTTTGCCATTGCTCCTTCTTTGTCAAAGTTTTGTTTCTGATCTTTCAACCATGCAGCATGCATACACAAATGTCTCGCCGCATCAATATTGGTCGCCATATCGGCCAATTTGAATGCAATCGCTTGGTGGTCAAAAATTTGTTTACCAAATGCTTTTCTTTCTTGTGAATATTTCAATGCCAACTCATAAGCACCAGAAGCGATACCTAAAGCTTGAGAAGCAATCCCGATACGTCCACCAGATAAAGTTTGCATTGCAAATTTAAATCCGAAACCATCTTCTCCGATTCTATTTTCTTTTGGAACTTTCACATCTGTAAACATCAAAGAATGAGTATCAGATCCGCGAATTCCCAATTTATTTTCTTTTGGTCCTACTTGGAATCCTTCCATTCCTTTTTCAACGATCAAACAGTTGATTCCTTTGTGTCCCAATTCCGGATTGGTTTGAGCAATCACCAAATAAACAGAAGCCGTTCCACCATTGGTGATCCAGTTTTTGGTTCCGTTTAATAGATAATGATCTCCCATATCTACAGCAGTCGTTCTTTGCGAAGTCGCATCTGACCCAGCTTCTGGTTCAGACAAACAAAATGCTCCGATTTGTTCTCCTGTAGTTAATTTGGTTAAATATTTTTGTTTTTGTTCTTCGGTACCGAATTTTTCAATTCCCCAACACACCAATGAGTTATTTACCGACATAACAACAGAAGCAGATGCATCTACTTTAGAAATTTCTTCCATAGCCAACACATAGGAAATTGTGTCCAATCCGCTTCCTCCATATTTTGGATCAACCATCATTCCTAAGAACCCAAGTTCACCCATTTTTTTGATTTGTTCTGCAGGAAAAATTTGATTTTCATCTCTTTCTATGACTCCTGGAAGTAATTCAGTTTGTGCAAAATCTCTAGCAGCCTGACGAATCATTAACTGCTCTTCTGATAATTCAAAATTCATTTCGTAAAATTTTATTAGGCTCCAAATATACTATTTCTTCAATTTTTAAAGAAACTAATTTTCAAGACTTCAACGATTTCCATCAAATAAGGAAGAAATTTACTTTGTTCAAGCGTATTGGGTTCAATCGAAGCATTCAAAAAAGGTAAAATATAGTATAGAAAAGCGCAAATTGCCAAGGTATACAACAGCAATCCGAAAATTGCTCCTCCAATTCGATTGAAAAATCCCAATCCAATGGTATGAACAGTGGAATGAATGATTTTGGATACAATACGAATTCCAACATAGACCAATCCGATGGTGGCAAGTAAAGCAACGATATTCACCAAATTATCGGGAATGGCTTCTTGTTGGTCCACAATCTCTTCTAGAAAACTAGAAAAATTTAGTCCAGCCCAAATGGCTAATCCAATTCCAACAAATCCAGCAAATGATTTGATGAATCCTTTTTGAAATCCAAACAAAGTTCCGATTCCTAAAAGAACCAATATCGAAATATCAATCCAATTCATTAAGCCGAAACTAAATGTTTTTCGCTGATTTGTTTTAATACCGAAACCAAACGATCGATATCTTCTCTTGTATTGTAACAACTAAAGGATACGCGGATTGGTGTAGTATTTTCAATTTGTTCGGGTGTTAAAATGGATTCAATAACTGCAGAAACTTTTGCAGCCCCAGAACTACAAGCGCTTCCTTGAGAAACGGCAATTCCTTTTAGTTCCAATTCAAATCCAATCAAAGAATTATAAAATGGCAAACGTATGTTTAAAACTGTGTATAAACTTTTCTCCAAATCGGCTGACAATCCATTGAACGAAACACCTGGAATGGCTTCTTTCAATTGTTCAATGGTATATTTTTTCAATCCTTCAATATGAGCACGATGGGCTTCTAAATCGTTGATGGACATTTCAAATGCTTTGGCCATTCCAACAATTCCATATACATTTTCGGTTCCAGAACGAAGGTTTCTTTCTTGTCCACCACCTGTAATTTGTGGTTTAAATTGAATGGATTTTTTCACATAGGCAAAACCTGCTCCTTTGGGACCATGCAATTTATGCGCACTACAAGAAGCAAAATCAATTCCCAGCTCATGTAAATTGAGCGGATAATGACCTAAAGTTTGCACGGTATCTGTATGAAACAATGCATTGTTTTCTTCACACAATGCTTGTACTCTTTTGACATCCAATAAATTCCCAATTTCATTATTGGCATGCATCAAAGTAACCAAAGTTTTCTTATCAGATGATTCCAATTTGGTTTTCAAATCTTCGTAATCAATAGAACCCCATTCATCTAAACCAACACGCAATACCTCAATGTTTCGAACATTTTCCATTTCTGCTGTGGTCTCCTTTACACACTTATGCTCGAGTGTAGACGTGATGATTCTTTGCACACCCAAATGCTCAACGCAAGATCGAATGATGAAATTATTGGATTCTGTCCCACAAGAAGTAAAGATAATTTCTGTTGGGCTAACTTCTAATTTTTCAGCGATTTTCTTTCGGGACAATTCCATTTGAGCTTTTGCTTCGCGTCCAAATACATGGGTTGAAGAAGGATTCCCATAAACATTTCGCATACAATCGGCCATCGCATCAATTACCTCAGGATGCATGGGAGTTGTTGCAGCATTATCTAAATAAACTTTTTGCATTTTGTGTGTTGTGTGTTAATTGATGAATTCTTATTCTTTGATGAATTCTATGGTAGGTTTTTCTACTTTGTCGACCAAAAGAATCATCATAGGTGATGTTATAGCCATGGTACCAAATTCGGTAGGGGAAGTTACAGAATAGGTAACTTGAATTTGATTTCCTTTTTGCGTAACAGATTTTATTTCGTAGGTATTTCCACCAGAATTTCTACTCTCAAAATTCTTGACTAGAATCATTTTTTCGTTTGAATCAAATTTCTTTGCACTAAGTGCCGGTTGAGAAGTTACTTCTGCCCAAAACAAGGAAAAATCAGCTTGATTATCGATAATACGCGTTTCTTCTATTCCGCTTCCACCGTATTCTTCTACATATAAAACTTCAAATTGATTCACTTTTTGTTCTGTTTGTTGATTGATTTTTGCACTGTCACAAGCAAGATTACTCAACAACAATCCAAAACATATCATCATATTTTTCATGAAAATAATTTTGAATCAAATTTACTGAATATATTTTGGAAGACTAAGAAATTATTCCTCTAAAAATTTAAACCTCATAAGGTCAGTGGTCATAAATCGCCACTCCGGTGTAAGCAATTCACCTTCTTTTACGGAATACCAAGGACTGATTTCGGGTTGATTGGGATTGGCTACAATTTGAATGTCTTGCGCTGGTTGAAAACTCTGGGCCAATAAGAAAAGTTTTTCGCCTTTTTTATTTTCTACCATATCCACGACCAAAACGGCATGACCGTTGGGCAAATTGTTTTGAACGAAAACATCCCCAATTTTGATGTCTTGAATGGGAACAGATTTTAAATCCTTGCAAAAACTTGGGGTGGAAACATTTTCCATCACAAAATCCAAATATTCATTGAAACTATTTCGGGAAAAATCTCCATCGGCAAATTCATTGAAACCTAGTTTTTTGCTTTCGGAATGAAAGGCAATTTTATCAAATTTGTTTTGGGAAAATAAATATTCAGATAACAAACGAATCACAGAATCTGTTGAGAATTGTAGGTTTTTCTGGGATAAAGGTAAATCAACAACCGATACATAAATATTGTTATTGGCTTTGATTTGACCATTGTAATAGCGCACCAAAGAACCTTCTGGTTTCAATTGTAACGTGCGTAAATATTCAGAAAACGTATTGGGGCGAATGGTTACGCGGTCGTATCCTAACGGAGCATCAAAACGTTCTAAAACCGTTTTTCCAAAATCATTGATCAAGGGTGTATTTTCGGTAAAACCCATTGCATTGGAATACACAATACTTTCATTATTCAAAGTATTGCATGAAAAAATTGCTCCTAAAAGCACTATAAATCCAAGCTTTTTCATTTGATTTCTTCTTAAGCTCCCTAAATCTTAAGTGATTCTATGACTCAAATATCATTCCAATTGGATATGGAAACAAAAAAATCCGTAAAAATCAAGATTCTTACGGATTCAAATTTATAAAAAAAATTGTTATGATTCACAACTTGAACAAGCCACCAAATTGGTTACCAATTCTTTTGAAACACTTTGGCTACGTTGATAATAAAGTGTTTTAACACCTAATTGCCATGCTTCAATCATCAATTTGTTAACTTCTTTGATTGGCAATTCAGAAGGAATATTCAAATTCAAACTTTGTGCTTGATCGACATATTTCTGACGAATGGACGCTTGTTGGATAATTTCCAATTGACTGATTTCACGGAAAGTTTTGAAAACTGCTTTTTCGTGATCGGTCAATCCCTCCACTTGCTGAACGCTACCTCCATTTAACATGATGCTTCTCCAAGTTTCTTCGTTATCCAAGCCTTTCTCTTGCAATAATTTTGCTAAGTATTTGTTTTTACGCATGAAATTTCCTTTGGACAATCCCGCTTTGTAATAGTTGGACGCAAAAGGTTCAATCCCAGGCGAAGTTTGACCCAAAATAGCTGAAGACGAAGTGGTTGGAGCAATCGCTAATGTCGTTGTATTACGGATTCCATAATCTTTTAACAATTCTGGTTCTCCATAAATTCTAGCCAAATCTGCCGTAGCTTTGTCTGCTCTATCTTTGATGTTTTTGAAGATTTCATTGGTCAACATTTTTGCTTCCAATCCTTCAAATGGAATCATGTTTTTCTGTAAGTAAGAATGCCATCCTAAAACACCCAATCCTAAGGCTCTATGACGTTTTGCGAAACGATTGGCAGATACCAAATAATGGTTTCCTTCGGTTTTTTCGATGAATTCTTGTAACACTGCATCCAAGAAGAAAATCGCCAATTTCACAGCTTCTGTATCTTTCCATTCGTCATACAATTCCAAGTTCATGGAAGACAAACAACAGATGAAAGATTCTTCTTCGCTAGAAGGCAACATAATTTCGGAACAAAGATTACTTCCATGAATTCTCATGTTTAAATCTTTGTAAACTTGTGGTTTATTTCGGTTTACGTTGTCAGAGAAGAAAATATAAGGCAATCCTTTTTGTTGTCTTGACTCCAACACTTTTGCCCAAATTTGACGCTTCTCTGTATCACCATCAATCATTTCCTGCATCCAATAATCTGGCACACAAACACCTGTAAATAGGTTTTGGATTGGATTTCCAATACTTTTAATTTTCAAGAACTCTTCAATATCTGCATGGTCGATATCTAAATACGCAGCAAAAGCACCTCTTCTAACACCCCCTTGAGAAATGGTATCCATAGCCGTATCAAACAACTTCATAAAACTTACAGCTCCACTACTTTTCCCATTGTCAGTTACTGCACTTCCTCTTTCGCGTAAAGTACCAAAATAACCAGAAGTACCTCCACCGATTTTGGTTTGCATGATAACTTCTCCCAATTTATGGGTAATTCCTTCAATACTATCTGGAATGAAAACATTGAAACAAGAAATTGGCAAACCTCTTTGGGTACCCATATTGGCCCAAATTGGAGAACTCAAACTCATCCAACCGCGTTCAATCATTTCTTTGAAAGGTTCAATCAATTCAGGTTTATACAAACGTTTTGCTGCAGCTGTTGCTACACGTTCAATTGCGCCTTCTACCGTTTCGCCTTTTAAAAGGTATCCACGATTTAAAATTTGTTCACTTTCTTCGTTTTTCCACCACAATTTTTCCATTTGCTCTGGAATGAGTGATGTCTGAATTGGGAGTTCGTTGTTTGTTTCCATACAGTTCTTGTGCTCTTGATTTTAATTTAGGTGTAATTTTCTTTAGAATAAATCGTTCGCTGTGATCGGTTTATCGTGTTTGGTATAATCCACAGGTCTTTTGGCGAAAAAGTCGTCATTGCTATTGGCAAATACTTCTTCTTCAAACCAGGCCATGGGTTTGTATTGTTCTTGTGTTGTATTGTAAATTGGTTTCAATCCAATTTTGCGCATGCTTTCATCTACTCTGAACTTCATGAAGTTCAACAAATCTGCTTTGTTAACGGTTGGGATTTCGCCGGCACTGAAAATCCAATCCAAGATTTTTCCTTCGATTTCGATGGAATTTTCAACGGTTTCGTGAATGTAAGCTATTGTTTGTTCGTCAAAGAAATCTGGAAATTCTTCACGAATCGTATTTACGATAAAGATTCCAGCATTGGCATGAATTTGCTCATCAACAGAGGTCCACGCAATGATATTGCTTACATTTTTCATGTAGCCTTTGAAACGAGTAAATGATAATATGATCGCAAATTGACTGAACAAAGAAACGTTTTCAATTAAAATAGAAAACAAGATTAACGAAACCACGTACTTCTTGCGATCGTCAGAACGAGCATCTTTTAAGGCGGATGACAAATAATCAATTCGCTCTCTAATCACTGGAACTTCTAACAAATTCTCAAATTCATCGTTGTATCCCAATACTTCCAACAAACGAGAATAAGCTTCTGAATGTCTAAATTCACATTCAGCAAACGTGCTTCCAAGTCCATTGAATTCTGGTTTTGGAAAATGTTGGTAGATGTCTCCCCAAAATGTTTTCACAGCAACTTCAATTTGAGCAATTGCCAGCAAACTGTTTTTAACTGCCAATCTTTCCTCTGGCGTTAAGTGCGAATGAAAATCTTGAGTATCTGCGGTGAAGTCTACTTCACTATGCACCCAAAATGATTTATTGATAGCATCCGTAAATTGGAAAATCCCTGGATATTCAAACGGTTTATAATTTATTCTTCTATCAAAAATGGACATAGTAAAATAATTTTTTGTTAGTATTGATTTGTTAAAATTTTCACCAATAGTGACCTGAAAATTGAGCTGTCGAGTGTATGATTCAATTACAGAAAAATTGAATTGTTTCGCTATCAAACTCTTATTCGATTAGTGTCTTATCCTATTGGTAATTTCAAAAATAGAATAACCTTTTCAAGTCTTGGCATCTTGGCAAGAAAAGAAATTAAAATGTTATCAACAAAGCGTTAATTTATTATTTATCAGACAGTTATTCAATTGAAATATTTTCATTTTTTTCGATGAAAAATCCCTCAAATTCGCATCAGAAAAGCCTTAGCGAAAGCTTTAAAAGAAAAAATCCTGAAGATTTCGCTCCAGGATTTTAGAAATTTATTTTCTTATTTTATCAACAAATTACCTTGCAATGTTCACCGCTCTTGTTTCACGAATTACAGTCACACGAACTTGCCCTGGATAGGTTAATTCATTTTGAATTTTATCAGTAATCAGGAATGACAATTCTGAAGCTTTTGCATCATCTACTTTATCACTTTCCACCATCACACGAAGTTCACGTCCTGCTTGAATCGCGAAAGCTTTCTCTACTCCATCAAAACTCAAGGCTGTTGTTTCCAAATCTTTCAAACGTTGAATATAAGATTCTACCACTTGACGACGCGCTCCAGGTCTTGCTCCACTGATCGCATCACAAACCTGAATGATCGGAGATAACAAGGAAGTCATTTCAATTTCATCGTGGTGAGCTCCAATTGCATTGACCACATCTGGATGTTCGCCATATTTTTCAGCCCATTGCATACCCAAAATTGCGTGAGGCAATTCTGATTCTTGCTCTGGCACTTTTCCAATATCGTGTAACAACCCTGCTCTTTTGGCCAATTTTGCATTCAAACCAAGCTCTGCAGCCATTGTTCCTGCCAAATGCGCCACTTCTCTAGAGTGTTGCAATAAATTTTGGCCATAGGATGAACGATATTTCATACGTCCAACGATGCGCACCAAATCTTTGTGCAAGCCATGAATTCCTAAATCCAAGATTGTTTTCTTACCAACTTCCAAGATTTCATCTTCAATTTGTTTGGTTGTTTTTGCGACAACCTCTTCGATTCTTGCTGGGTGAATACGTCCGTCGGTCACCAAACGGTGTAAGGATAAACGAGCAATTTCACGACGAACTGGATCGAAACAAGATAAGATAATCGCTTCTGGCGTATCATCTACAATGATTTCTACTCCTGTTGCTGCTTCAATGGCACGAATATTTCGTCCTTCACGACCGATAATTCTACCTTTCACCTCATCTGATTCAATGTTGAAAACAGAAACGGCATTTTCAATTGCTTGTTCGGTTCCGATACGTTGAATGGATTGAACGATGATTTTTCTTGCTTCATTTTTCGCATTCAATTCCGCATCTTCCATAATTTCTTGAATATGCGATTGTGCTTTGCTTCTCGCTTCATCTTTCAAGGTTTCCATCAATTCAGCTTTTGCTTCTTCTGCGGTATAATTGGCAACTTTCTCCAAAACTTCAACTTGCTTTTTGTGCATGGCATCTACTTCTTTTTGCTTCAAGTTCAATTTGTCTTGACGAGATTGTAGATTGCTTGTTTCATTTTTGATCTGATCTCTTGTACGTTGAAGTTCAGACATATCCAATTTCAACTTATCTTCTCTTTCTTTTATTTTCAATTCTGCTTCTGCAAATTTTCTCTCTCTTTGGTTGATGGATTCTTCATGCGCGGATTTCAATTCTAAGAATTTTTCTTTTGCTTGAAATATTTTTTCCTTTTTAATTGCTTCTCCTTCTTTTTGCGCATCATTGATGATTTCATCGGCTTTTCTTTTGGCGTCATCAATTAAGATTTGATTTTGCTGATCTACCGATTTTTTTGCTAAAAAATAACTTACCAAGGCTCCTATCGCAAGCCCCACTATTCCAACTATAATTGTCATTGTTTCCATTTCAATTTAAAATTTAGGTCATAAAAAAATCCCACATTAGTTACGAAAGTTTTGCGTAAACTCCTGAAAACAGGTTTTGAGTTAATTCCGTCAGTCAAAAATCCGCTGTCAAATAATTTGAACAACTTAGAGTTGTTGCGGCCCGCTTTCCGGACGGCATTCACCCGGTTACAAAACTGGCGTTGAGTTTACCAAAATAGTTAGAACTAATGTGGGATCGAATATTTTTACTACACTTAAGTAGCTGAGCGTCTATATATTAATGTTTATTTATTTTCCAATTCTCTTTCAATGAATTCGGTAAGTTCAAGGATTTTTTCATTGGCAATGGTACTATTGCCTTCTCCTTGACTTTTCACAATATTGAGTTTTGAAGCCATCTGCAAAGCCACCATAGAAATAGCGTCTTGTTTGTCTGTTACAGCATATCTGTCTTCAAATTCTTGTATCAATTTATTAATTTCTTTTCCTGCATTTCTAACCGCTTCCTCTTCTTCTGCATTGATGGTTAAAGGATATTGCCTACCGGCGATGTTGATCTTTATTTTGATACTATTCATCCTTTATCATTTTTTACTTGAGCTATACAAACATCCAGTTCTTTTATAAGTTTGTTTACTCGTAGTTTCATCAAACGTCTGTGTTCTTCGTCACCCAAAAGGGCATTTGCCACTTTCAATCGTTCATTGTCATCTTTCATTTTTAGGGCTTCAGATCGTGATGTTTTCAAACTTTCCTTCAATGATTCTATTTCCTCTGCTAGCGTTTCGTTTTCTTTTTTAATATTTCGATAAGCATCCACCAATTGATAGAGCTTTTGTTCAAGTTTTATGAAATTTGTTTCACTTTGATTCATCGTATAAGAGAACTTAATTCGTCCTAACTTATTTAACGCAAAGGTAACGAAAAATTGCATTGCTTCAAATCTGTTTCTAAATTTTAATTAATCCTAAATAGAAAAAGCTACTCTATGAATAATTTTTATTTTTGTTTAAAATATCAAAACATGAAAAACCTAAACATCTTAGTTTTGAGCTTGTTAACGTTTTGTGCTTGTGGTCAATCGCAAAACACCCAAGCTAATCCTAAGATCGAATACCCCAAAGGCGATTTCCGAAACCCACTTGGAATCACCAATTTTTTATCGGGCAACTTTGGCGAACTTCGAAACAATCATTTCCATAGCGGAATCGACATCAAAACCAATCAAAAAGAAGGCTACAACCTTTATGCAGTTGGAGATGGATTTATTTCACGAATCAATGTGTCTCCACGCGGATATGGAAATGCCATTTACATTGATCATCCAAATGGATATACCTCGGTTTATGCGCATATGCAAAAATTCAGCAAGGAAATTGAAGAATTCACCAGAGCGCATCAGTACAAAAATGAATCATTTGCCGTGGAAATTTATCCGAAGAAAGATGAATTAAAAGTGAAAGCCGGCGACATAATTGGATTATCTGGAAATTCAGGTGGATCGGCTGGGCCGCATCTTCATTTTGAAATTCGTGATACCAAAACCGAGGAACCTATCAATCCATTTTTATTTGGATTTGATGTTCCCGACACCTCTGCTCCTATGATCAACGGATTGTATATCTATCCGATCAATGGAAATGTAAACGGAAAAACCAGTCGTCAAGTCGTTGCTTCTGGCGCTAGTGTTTCGGCTTCTGGAAAAGTTGGATTGGGAATTAAAACCTATGACAAACACAATGGAGCGGATAATATGAACGGAATTTATCAGATCAATGTTTTTGTTGACAATAATCCTTATTACACCTACACCAATGATCGTTTGAATTTCTCTACAACTCGCGCCATCAATTGTTTGGTTGATTATGAGGATCGATTGAAAAATAATAGTTGGGTGTATCAATTGTACCGAAAAGAAGGAGATCCTTTGCATCAAATGTATTCCAATGTCGTGAACAATGGAATCATAGATTTGGAGGAAGGTAGAACCTATGACATCAAAATTGAGGTAAGAGATTATGCTGGAAATAAAAAAGAAGTGAAATACAAAATCACAGGAAAAACTCCACCAGCAGAAAAACCCATCTCTTCTGATGCGATCATTTTTCAATGGGATCAAGAAAATCATTTCAAAAGAGAGGGCATAGAATTGATGTTGCCCAAAGGAATTATTTACGAGGATTTGGAGTTCAAATACAAATTAGCAGACAATGGAAAACATTGGGTTCATGATTGGAATATTCCTGTACATTCTTATTATACCATTGCGATTGAACCCAAAGATGTTCCTACTGCCCAATTGGATAAAGCAATTTTGGTTCGGGAATATCAACAGAGAGGAGCTTGGAAGAAAGAATTCATCACGGCAGAATATAAAAATGGGAAAATCGTAGGTGAAGCGAGAGACTTTGGAGTTTTCTCTGTAGCAATCGACAATACGAAACCAACAATAACTCCCGTTAATATCAAAGAAAACAGTACATTTACGGGCGCTAAAGCAACCATTCGCTTTACGATAAGTGACAGTCAATCAGGAATTGAAGGATTTGCCGCCTATATTGATGGAAAATGGACGTTGACGACCTATGATCAAAAATCAAAATCCTTAACCATCGATTTAAATCGTGAAGGAATTACAAATGGAAAACATCAATTAGAATTAAAAGTTTGGGATGAAAAAAACAACACCGCAACCTACACCGCAAATTTCACAAAGAATTAATTTATTCTTTCTTTTCGTTTTATTTGCCGGATTTACCTTCGCACAACAAGCAACTTTCAAAGGAAAAGTATTTGACGAATACAATTTCCCTCTCATGGATGTAACCGTGACCGATGGAACCAATACAACTTATACAGATGGAAATGGAAATTTTAGTCTAACTGTTTCTTCTGATTCCGACATCCAAGTTCGTTTTGAACAAGATGGCCGAATTACCTTCACAGAAACCGTGAATGTCGCTTCGGGTCAAACCTACGAACGTTATATTATTTTGTCGGAAGGAGCATCTGACGGAGTTCAATTGCAAGAAGCAATCATCATGGGGGAACGCCCAAAACCAATCAATAGTACTTCTTTAAGTCCAGCTGATATGGAAACTTCCATTGGTCTTACGGGAGGTGTTACGGAAATGATTGGTAGTTTACCTACTGTAAGTGTTGGTTCGGAATTAACGTCTCAATACCGTGTTCGCGGAGGAAGTTATGATGAAAATTTAATTTATGTAAATGGAATCGAAATCTACAAACCACAATTAATTCGTTCAGGCGAACAAGAAGGCTTGGGATTTGTGAATCCCGCAATGACCGAAGCCGTTAACTTTTCTGCAGGTGGATGGGAAGCGAAATACGGAGACAAAATGTCGAGTGTTTTGGACATCATCTACAAACGACCAAGATCTTTTGAGGCTACCGTTGAAGCAAGTTTGATGGGTGGAAATCTAACGGTTGGATCTGGCTCAAAAGACGGTAAATTCTCTGCAATCGTTGGAGCGCGTTATCAAAATAGAAACTTAATTTTGAATACCTTGGATGGTGAGAGTGATTTCAATCCAAGCTATTATGACGTTCAAGCCTATTTGAATTATAAGTTCAATTCGAAATGGGAAGTTTCCTTTTTAGGAGCAAAAACCGATTCAAAATTTGATTTGGTTCCAAAAAATCGTGAAACCAAATTCGGAACCTTGGACAATCCAATGAGTTTAACTGTTTTCTACGAAGGAAACGAAGAAGATAAATTCCAAACCGAATCAGGTTCCTTGACCATTCGTCATAAACCGAACACAAAATTGGATTTGGTAGTGGACGCATTTGCATTCCATTCCAAAGAAAGAGAATATTTCGACATTTATGGTGCGTATAGAATCAATGAATTGGACGGAGAAGGAAATTATTTGTCTACATACGACATCGGAAGCCAAATCGACCATGCGAGAAATAATTTCGACGCTTTGGTTGTGGGAGCACAACACAGAGGTCGTTACAAAATCAATGTAAACAACGATATCGAATGGGGTTTAAAATACCAACGTGAAGACATCCGTGATTTGATGAGTGAATGGCAATATTTGGATTCGACTGGCTATTCCATTCCGAACATTTACAATCCAGGACAATTGGATCCAAGCAATTTGGAATTGAATTATAGCATCCATGCGAAAAATGAATTGGCTTCCAATCGTTATGCAGCATTTGCTCAATACACCAAACGTTTCATGTGGGGAAATTCCAAAGTTTTAGTAAACGGAGGAGTTCGTGCCACCTATTGGGATTTCAACGAAGAATTGAACATCAGTCCAAGGGCGCAAATTGCCATCAAACCCGATTGGGAGAAAAATATGACTTTCCGTTTCAATACCGGAATTTATTACCAGCCGCCTTTCTACCGTGAAGTAAGAAGATTGGATGGAACTTTAAACAACGAAGTAAAATCACAACAATCTGTTCATTTTATTTTGGGTCATGACTACGAATTCAACATGTGGAATAGTCCATTTAAAATGACAACAGAGGCGTATTACAAATTATTCAACGATTTGAATCCATATTTCGTGGACAATGTAAGAATCCGTTATACGGCTGATAACAATGCGAAAGGATATGGTTACGGAGTCGATATGCGTTTGTTTGGGGAATTTGTTCCAGGCGTGGATTCTTGGTTGAGTTTATCGTATGCAAGAGCATTCCAAAACATCGATGACCGAGGAAACATCCCGATGGCAACTGACCCACGTTTCAAAGCTTCGATTTTCTTCCAAGATTATATGCCGATTTTGCCTTCGTTCAAAGTCAATGTAAATTTGGTGTATGCTTCGGGAGTTCCAAATGGAGCGCCACCTTTGACTGATCCTTATGATTACCAAAATTATTTAACCGATTACAAACGTGTCGACATCGGATTCATCAAAGAATTCATCAACCAAAATGAATTGAAAGCAAACGGAAACTTCTGGAAAAATTTCAAAGAATTGTCTTTAGGAGTTGATTTGTTCAATATTTTTGACATCCGCAATGAAATTAGTAATACGTGGGTTCGTGATGTAAATTCATCTCAAATCTATGGCGTTCCGAATCGTTTAACAGGTAGATTCATCAATGCAAAAATAAGAATGAAGTTCTAAATTTTAGAAATATGATATTTGAAAAAGGATGAAAGTAAACTTTCATCCTTTTTTTAGTATACCTTGATGTCATGCTGTCCCGATAGCTATCGGGAGTCGAAGCATATTCTACTAATATAAAACCTTCCTATATATTTAGTCATGCTGAGCTTGTCGAAGCATTTCTAAACAATTCGCAATTTTATTTGTAAATTCAACACATGAAAACATTTTATGTGTACATACTAAAGTGCTCAGATGAAAGTTATTATACAGGATTGACATCAGATTTAGAAAAGCGATTTATGCAACATCAAGAAGGCTGGTTTCAAAATTGTTTTACTTTCAAAAGAAGACCTTTGAAATTGGTATTTTATCAAGAGTTTTCTGATTTTAATGAAGCTATGTTATTTGAGAAAAAAATTAAGGGTTGGAGTAGAATTAAAAAGAAAACTCTGATTGAAGCGAGATGGGAAGACTTGAAAATCCTAAGTAAAAATTATACTGAATTTGGAAAGCCCAAAGACCCTTCGACAAGCTCAGGGTGACCTATCATATTAAAATTAAAATCTTGACATTATTTAAACATTTCACATATCTCATTTAAATTTTTCTTTTGGCATATTCCTGCAAAAAACAAGAAATTACAAAAGAAGAACAATTAACCACTAAAACAGAATTTGATTATTATTTTCCACTATAAACCGACAGTTTGGATAGAAGCAAATTCCCAGATCAACAAGGGAAATTACATCCAGATATAAATAGATGGTTTTCAGAATACCTTCAAAAAATGGAAGAGCCGAATTTCTCTAAAAAAATTGATTCGGGTTATATCATTCGATACACGATTCTGCCTTCTTTTACAAATTCCTACACCTATCGAATCCAAAAAAGTTTTAATGATTGGTATATCCATTACAAAGAAATTGAACTTTTAACTACATCTGATTCTTATGAACCAGGAGAAATTGTAAAAGACACCCTCGTGGCATTTGATTGGCATACCTTTTATCAATTGGAACAGAAACTAAAGCAATTTGATTTACCCAATCATAATACGCATAATCAAATGGGATTAGATGGAGACATTCATATTTTGGAAGTCTATAAAAATGGTGATTACCAATTCATTCAAAGATGGTCACCACGAGAAGAAGATGAAAAAGAATTCATTGAACTAACCAAAATGATTGAAAATATTTACCTAAAAAATTAAATCCTCCGTCACCCTGTCCCGATAGCTATCGGGAGCCGAAGGACTAAATTCTATAATTATTTCGACAAAAAATCAGGCGATACATTTTTGTTTTCCCCATTCTGATAAATCTGATAACTAAATCCACCGTGAACCGAATAAGCGCCCACTTCACCTTTAGTATTCAAGGCAATAAACCCGACTTGAAAATCTTTGCGATGTATTTGTTTTTTCATAATTCGATTGACCGCTTCTTCACAAGCTTGTTGAGGGGTTCTTCCGTGACGCATCAATTCCACAATTAAAAAAGAACCAACGGTTTTCAAAACCTCCTCGCCCAATCCCGTTGCAGTTGCTGCACCTACCTCATTGTCCAAAAATAATCCAGAACCGATAATCGGTGAATCTCCTACTCGACCGTGCATTTTGTACGCCAATCCACTTGTGGTACATCCGCCCGCAAGATTCCCGTCTTTATCGATTGCGAGCATCCCAATTGTATCGTGATTTTCTATGTTGATAATCGGTTTGTATTCTGAAGTAACTTTCCATTCCTCCCAAGCTTTTTTAGAGGATTCTGTCAAAAGATTGGTGCGTTTAAAACCTTGTGCAACCGCAAAATCCTCCGCTCCTTTTCCTGCCATCAAGACATGCGGTGTTTCTTCCATCACCTTTCGTGCAACCGAAATCGCATGCACGATATTTTGAAGAAAAACAACAGAGCCATAATTACCGTTATGATCCATGATACATGCGTCCAAAGTCACAATCCCTTCGCGATCGGGCAATCCGCCATAACCAACCGAAGAATTTTTCGGATCTTCTTCTTCAACATTGCAGCCTTTTTCAACCGCATCGAGAGCAGAACCTCCTTTTTCCAAAACTTCCCAAGCTTTGGCAGTAGCATTAGGCACGTTCCACGTGGCAATCACCAAAGGACCTTTAAATTCTGATGAGTGAGTGGATACTGGAAGTTCCTCTAATCCCTTTGCCAATACAGAACCTCCAACAGTTAAGCCCAAGCCTGATAAAGCAGTATTTCTAATAAATTTTCTACGGTTCATTTCGATTATTTTCTATAAAATTATCTATTTCTTCTTGTGAAATGGAATTTAAATTGGCTAAAGATTGAATGGTTTCTCCTAATGTATGGAACAAACGAATTAGATTTTGAACATTGACATCAGTTGAATCTTCAAAATGACCAATTTCAAAATCTACGATTTCCCCCACATCAAACAATTGATTGTATTCCTGCATTTCCCCAAACATCGATAAATTTAAAATTTGCGTAAAAACGATGTTTTGTTGATCGGTTAAATCCACAATACTCTCGATTAGTATAACATGCTCATATCAAGTCATTTTCAATTGTTGAATGATCTCGACATCCGAAACAAATACTTTTGTTTCGTCCATAAATTTTGCCGAATTCATAGAAATTTTGGGCGCAGGATTTTCTTTCCAAACCGCAGAGGCAGAAGCATGAATTTCCTCAAACCCCTTTTCTTTGAATAATTTCGCATTCGATGGATTGATTCCTCCTCCAGGCAAAATAGTTAAAATTCCCTCCGTTTGCTTTTTCAAGTTCCATAAAAGATCAATTCCCTTTTCGGCTGAACTTTCCTGCCCTGAACTCAAAATCCGATTCACACCCAAATCCATTAAAATTTCAGCACCCTCATTGGGATTGGGAATCAAGTCAAAAGCTCTATGGAAAGTAAATTTCATGGGATAGGACGCTTGAACCAATTCTTTGGTACGCACCACATCAATTTCAAAATTTTCGGTTAGTACACCACTTACAATTCCTGAACAACCTAAATCTTTGCACAATTCAATATCTTGTAACATCGCTTGAAATTCAGCTTCCTCATAAACAAAGTTTCCACTTCTAGGACGAACCAAAACATATACCGGGATTTTCACGGCTCCTAATACTTGAAGCAAAAGTCCATACGAGGGAGTTACACCACCTACTGCCAGCTCTGAACAAAGTTCAATTCGGTCGGCTCCTGCATTTTCTGCATGAATGGCCGATTGGACAGATGTTGCACAAATTTCAATTTTCATGTATGAGTCTTTTCAATATTTAAAGATAGAAATTATTGATTCAAAACCACGGCAATTTTTATAGGAAGGGTTTAACTGCCAAACTGACAGAATTCTTGGATTGGCAATGTTTTTGACTAATTCAACCAAAATAATAATACGATGTCAGAAAATACGAATGAAGAAATTTTGAATGAAAATCTTGAAAATCAAGATACTACTACTGAAAATACAGATGAAAACATTTCAGAAGTTGATCGATTAAAAGAAGAACTTCAAAAAGAAAAAGATCAGTATTTACGATTATTCGCAGAATTTGATAATTACAAAAAACGTACAACAAAAGAACGTTTCGATATATTCAAAACCGCTAATTCAGAAGTTATTACCGCTTTACTTCCTGTTTTGGACGATTTTGAAAGAGCCATGAAAGAAATTGAAAAATCATCTGATCAAGACCTTTTCAAAGGAGTTTCCTTGATTCAAACGAAATTAACGGAAACCTTACGAGGAAAAGGACTTAAATCTGTCGAAATTGCAGCAGGTGACGAATTTGACACTGACAAAATGGAAGCGATTACACAAATTCCAGCACCCAGTGACGAATTAAAAGGAAAAGTTGTCGATGTTGTCGAAACAGGATATGCCTTGAACGACAAAATCATTCGCTACGCTAAAGTGGTAACAGGAAATTAAAGTATTAAGATGTCAAAAAGAGATTATTACGAAATATTGGGGATTTCCAAATCTGCAAGCGCAGATGAAATCAAAAAAGCCTATCGTAAGCAAGCGATAAAATATCACCCTGACAAAAATCCAGGAGATAAAGAAGCAGAAGAAAAGTTTAAGGAGGCTGCGGAAGCTTACGAAGTTTTGAGCGATCCAAACAAAAAAGCTCGATATGATCAATATGGTCATGCGGGAATGGGTGGCTCAGGCGGATTTGGAGGCGGAGGCGGAATGAACATGGAGGATATTTTCTCTCATTTCGGTGATATTTTTGGCGGCGGATTCGGTGGTGGTTTTGGAGGTGGCTTCGGTCAACAACAACGCGGCCCAAGACGTATGAAAGGTTCTGATTTGCGCATTCGCGTAAAATTGAACTTGGAGGAAATGATGAATGGTACCACCAAAAAAGTCAAAGTAAAACGTTTCAAACAAGCGCCTGGAACGACATTTAAAACTTGTCCTACCTGTAATGGATCGGGAGTTCAAATTCGCGTGACCAATACATTTTTAGGTCAAATGCAAACCCAAACTACTTGTGGAACTTGTCAAGGAATTGGGAAAGTAGCAGACCATATTCCCCCTGGAGCCAATAACCAAGGATTGAATAAAATCGAAGAAACCGTTGAAATCAAGATTCCAGCGGGTGTTCGTGAAGGAATTCAATTGCAAGTTGCTGGAAAAGGAAACGATGCTCCATTTGACGGAATTGCAGGTGATTTATTGGTCTTGATTGACGAGGAACCGCATGCAGAATTAAAAAGGGACGGTAACAATCTACATTATGATTTGTACATCTCCATCCCAGATGCAATTTTGGGATCATCCAAAGAAGTTCCAGCAGTTAACAACAAAGTTCGAATCAAAATTGACAAAGGAACCCAATCTGGGAAAGTCTTGCGATTGAAAGGTCAAGGTTTGCCAAGCTTAAATGGGCATGGCAATGGTGATTTATTCATTCATATCAATGTATGGACACCCGATAAATTGACCAAAGAACAAGAAGCATTTTTTGAAAAAATTAAAGATGATGAAAACTTCTCTCCACATCCTCAAAAAGATGATAAATCCTTTTTTGATCGTGTGAAAGAAATGTTTAGTTAAGATTTCACATAAAATATATCCAAAGTCCCGAATTTGTTCGGGACTTTTTATTTCGACTGAATCGCATTCCGTATTTTTACAAAAAAAATTCAAAACATGAACACCATCCATTGGCAAACTGTCAAAGAATACGAAGATATCACCTTTAAAAAATGCGAGGGCGTTATGCGCATCGCATTCAATAGACCCGAAGTTAGAAATGCATTCCGTCCGAAAACAGTTTTTGAATTGCTGGATGCTTTTCAATTGGCAGAAGAAGACCGCGAAGTAGGAGTCATTTTGTTAACCGGCGAAGGTCCTTCACCCAAAGACGGTGGCTGGGCTTTTTGTTCGGGAGGTGACCAACGCGTTCGTGGTAAAAAAGGGTACGAAGGTCAAGATGGTATTGGTCGATTGAACATCTTGGAAGTTCAACGCCTCATTCGTTTTTCTACCAAAGTCGTTGTAGCCGTTGTTAACGGTTGGGCTGTCGGTGGCGGACATTCCCTTCATGTGGTATGTGACATGACTTTGGCGTCAAAAGAACATGCGATTTTCAAACAAACCGATGCCGATGTGGCAAGTTTTGATGGCGGATACGGTTCTGCTTACTTAGCCAAACAAGTGGGTCAAAAACGTGCACGCGAAATCTTCTTTTTGGGAATGAATTATTCCGCGCAAGAAGCCTATGACATGGGAATGGTCAATTTGGTTGTGCCTCATGAGGAATTGGAACAAGTGGCATTTGACTGGGCACAAGAGATTTTAACCAAATCCCCCACTGCTATCAAAATGTTGAAATACGCATTTAACTTAGTCGATGATGGATTGGTAGGACAACAAATCTTTGCAGGTGAAACTACTCGTTTTGCCTATGGAACCGAAGAAGCCGAAGAAGGTCGAAATGCTTTTCTTGAAAAAAGACCAAGAGATTTTAAACGTTTTAGATAACCATAGAAACCTTGTCGGATTAACCACCCGACAAGGTTCTCCCTAAAAACTTACCCAATGATGACACGTATTTTATTCGTCCTTTTTGCCTTGATTGCAACTTTGTTTGTAAAGGCTCAAGAAACCGAAACAATCCCTTCTCCCAAAACAATCACTACAACCAATTTCCCTGAGAAATTGGGATTGGTCAATGATCATGTAGGCATTCTTACTGCTGAGGAGGTTGCAAAATTGACTACACAGCTCACAGATTATCAGTCTAAAACCAAGCGCAATCTATACATTGTGATGGTTGACGACACAAAACCTTATCAGAATATGGTTGATTATACGCGTGACCTAAGTCTTGAATGGGGATTGACGCCTGATGATGAAAAGGACTTAATGATTGTATTGGGATTTGACATTCATGATGTGCGTGTGCTTTCTAGTTCGGAAAATTTGGAAAAACTAAGTCTTGACTTTCTCAACTCTGTTTTGAACGATAGTCTTTTGGCAAACTTCAACGAAGGAAAATTCTACCAAGGACTTCATCTTGCTTCTAAAAGGATTATGGAAGCTTGGGGGGAGTAAGAGATTTTTTCAAAATTAATAGAATACTACTAGGAATATTTATTAGCTATTCAAATGTTAAAATTCTGGTTATATTTGTTTGGAAAGGAACTCTTTAACAACATTAACTAGATGACAACTCAACAATACATTGATAATTTGAATCAACGCTTCAAATTAGGAAATGCTACTGAACATACTTTTAGAGGTGATTTACAAGCCTTAGTAGAACATCTTTTACCAGGAATACAAGCCACGAATGAGCCCAAGCGTCAGGCGTGTGGTGCTCCAGATTATATTTTGACTCAAAATAAAATTGAAAAAGGCTATATAGAAGCAAAAGATATAGGTGATAAGGATCTTGAAGGTGCAAAGAAAACGGGGAATAAGCTACAATTTGATCGGTATAAACAGGCATTACCTAATTTACTTATTACGGATTATCTACGATTTCGCTTGTATAGAGAGGGTGAGTTTGTAACAGAGGTAAAAATTGGTGAAGTTGATGGAAATCGGATTGTACCTATTGTTGGGAATTTTTCACATTTTGAAAATTTAGTAAAGGATTTTGCGAGCTATAAAGGTCAGACGATTAAAAGCCCGAAGAAGTTGGCAGAAATGATGGCGGGGAAAGCGCGGTTGTTGTCCGATGTGATTGAAAATGCGCTGAATTCTGACGAAATAAACTATGAAAATAGTACGCTGAAAGACCAAAAATTGGCTTTCAAACAAATCTTGATACATGATATAACACCAAAAGGGTTTGCAGATGTTTATGCGCAAACGATTGCTTATGGAATGTTTGCGGCAAGACTACACGACCCTACTCTACCAACGTTTAGTAGGCAGGAAGCAGCAGAGTTAATCCCAAAGTCCAATCCTTTTTTACGAAAGCTTTTTGGGTATATCGCTGGACCAGATATAGATGACCGAATCTTATGGATTGTAGATAGTTTGGTAGAGATTTTCTTGGCGTGTAATGTTGAGGAGATTTTGAAGAACTATGGGAAGGCAACGAAAATGGAAGACCCGATCATTCATTTTTATGAGACTTTTTTGAGCGAATATGACCCGAAGTTGCGTAAAGCAAGGGGTGTATGGTATACGCCTGCGCCCGTTGTAAATTTCATTGTACGTGCTGTTGATGAGGTGCTCAAAACAGAATTTGGGTTGAACCAAGGTTTGGCAGACACGAGCAAGACGACCATCAAGTTAAATACACAAATTGCAGATAAGCGTTCTGCAACGGGTTATAAGCAAGAGGAACGTGAGGTGCATAGGGTGCAGATACTTGACCCTGCTACTGGAACGGGAACTTTTCTTGCCGAAGTGGTGAAACATATTTATAAAAAGTTTGAGGGACAGGAAGGTATTTGGACAAATTATGTGGAGCAACATTTATTGCCTCGCTTAAATGGTTTTGAGTTGTTGATGGCGAGCTATGCTATGGCTCATTTGCAGATGGATTTACTGCTTAAGGAGACAGGGTTCAAACCTATGTCTAACCAACGTTTGCGTGTATATCTAACCAATAGTTTGGAAGAGAGCCACCCAGACACGGGTACTTTGTTTGCCAATTGGTTAAGTACAGAAGCAAATGAAGCAAACCATATCAAAACCAATACACCTGTGATGTGCATTATTGGTAATCCGCCTTATAGCGGTATTTCTTCTAACAATGGTGAATGGATTGCAAGTTTGATAGAGGATTATAAATATGTTGATGGTGTGCATTTTAATGAACGTAAACATTGGTTAAATGATGATTATGTAAAGTTTCTGCGCTATGGACAACATTATATAGAGAAAAATGGTAGCGGAGTTTTGGCTTACATTAACCCTCATGGGTTTTTAGATAATCCTACTTTTAGAGGGATGCGTTGGAATCTTTTGAAAACCTATGATAAAATTTACACCATAGATTTACACGGAAATTCGAAGAAGAAAGAAACCGCTCCTGATGGAGGAATAGACCAAAATGTATTTGATATTCAACAAGGTGTTTCAATCAACATTTTTGTTAAAACAGGGGAGAAAAAAGAAAATGAATTGGGGAAAGTATTTCATTATGATTTGTATGGAAAAAGAGAGGATAAATATGATTTTTTAGTGAATAATTCTCTGAATAAAATAGGTTTTAATGAGATAGAATATTCAGAACCCTATTACTTTTTTGTACCAAAAGATGAAAATGGAAGAATTGAATATGAAGAAGGAATAAGAATATCTGAACTATTTCAAAATAATTCTGTTGGATTTGTATCTGCTAATGATAATTTAAATATTTCCATGTCCTCAGAAGAACAAAGAGAAAAAATTAAGGACATTTTAAATTTAGAAGAAAATATTTGGCGAAATAAATATAATAGGTTAAAAGACGCTAGGGATTGGCAATATAATTTTGCTAAAAATGATGCATTTAATAATCAAAATAATAGTTTAACAAATGTAACATATAGACCTTTTGATATAAGATTCACATTATACACAGGAAATTCACGAGGATTATATTCCTCCCCACAACCAAAAACTTTGTTACATTTTTTAAATAATAAAAAAAATGTTGGATTAGTCATCGGACGTCAGGGACAAGTTGTTGGTTCTATGCCATGGAATTTGGCTTTTATTACAAATTCTGTAACAGATTTTAATTTATTTTATCGAGGTGGAGGAATGATTTATCCTCTCTACCTCTACCCTGAGCGTACAGAACAACAAAGTTTGGAAGGAAAGGTTGAGCGAGTTCCAAATTTGAATATGGAAATTGTACGGGAGATTGAAAAGTCTTTGGGGATTGATTTTGTTGCGGAGCGCGAGGAAGGGAATTTGTGTTTTGCAGAGAATGTGGATGAGTTACAGGATGCTTACAAAGCAAGTTTTGCTCCAATTGATTTGCTTGACTATATCTATGCGGTCTTGCACTCGCCTGCTTATCGCGAAAAATACAAGGAGTTTTTGAAGATTGATTTTCCGAGGGTTCCTCATCCGTCAGATGTTTCGGTATTTTGGCAATTGGTGAAGTTGGGTGGAAAGTTGAGAAGGATTCATTTGCTGGAATCTGAACAGGTGGAACGCTATGTTACGAAGTATCCGATAGGTGGAGATAATGTTGTGGATAAGCCTTTGTACAAAGATGGAAAGGTTTACATAAATGAAACGCAGTATTTTGAAGGAGTACCAGAGGTTGCATGGAATTTTTACATAGGTGGTTATCAGCCCGCACAAAAATGGTTAAAAGACCGTAAAGGAAGGGCATTGGAGTTCGACGATATTTTACACTATCAGAAAATCATCGTTGCATTAATGGAAACTGATAGGTTGATGAAGGAGATAGATATGGTTGGGGTTGTGGATTGAATAAATGGTGATGGAAATAGGAAAAGCTGGACCACCGTATTTATTTAGATATCGTTCTAATAATTTAGATCGATTAATCTCTGAGATAACTGAAAGCTATATTTATTTTCCTAATAATGAACAATTAAACGATCCTTATGATGCAAATTATAAGATGCTAAAATTTTCGGAAGATGAAAATGAACTTCAAAAATTATTTTATTTACTTTTTTTAGAAGCAGATAATGAATCTAAATCTTTCATTCAAAGAAAATTTGAAAATAAACCCAAAGATTTATTGGAACTTTTAAAAAAAATGGCTCCACATTTCATAGCAAAATATGGTATAGCTTGTTTTACACTATCTCCAATAAATATAATGACTTGGGCGATGTATTCTTCTAATCATGAAGGTGTGTGTATTCAGTATAACATGCAATATGATGAAGTCTTTTTTAATGATATTAGACCAATAGATTACGTTGAACGTTTTACTTATGTCGATTTCGCACCTGCTACCAAACCTTTAGATTTTCTTGAAATATTTTATAAGAAACTTAAATTATGGGAAAATGAGTATGAATTGCGCCTATTAAAAGAAACATCTGGCAGACATTACTTAAATCCAGAAAGCATCCGAAGTATTGCTTTTGGATTGAGATGTAAAGAGCTTTTCAAAAATGAAGTTATATCTAGCGTCCATAAAGTTCATCCGCATATTAAATTTTATGATACAAAAATTTTAGAGGATACTTATGGTTTAGAGTTTAGAGAATGGATATCTAAATAGAATTTGAAAAATTGATAATAAAAAACTAATCTACAATACAAATAATCATTTTAAACGATTAATCAACTTTCAAAAAGAAAATTTCTTGCATTATTGAATCAATTTTAGGAATTTAGGGAAACCTAAAAACCTACCCCCACTCAGGCACCGAAGTCGAAGTGAAGTCGCTTACTAAAAATGAATGGTCACTGAGCGGAGTCGAAGTGCCATTCATTATTGATTCCCCTTCAAAAGAAACTTTCATTATTCTCCCAAATTTCCCTTTACTTTGACTATGATGCGTTTTGTACTAATTATTTCGTTCCAAATTATCTTAATTTTTTGCTTAGTCGGGTGCTCCAATTCAACTCCCACAAATGCAATTCAAATTGTTTATTCGATTGCCAATGCTGAACAAATTCTACCGAAACAAGTCGGATTTGTCAATGATTATTCTTTCGTATTCACTCCAGAAGAAAGAGAAATTTTAGAAAATCAATTGAAAAATTATTCCAATGAAACAACCAATCAAATTGCCATTTTAACTATTGACAATATCGATCCTTATACCGATATTATGCATTACACGACCGATTTAGGGAATTATTGGGGAATTGGTTTAGCTGAAAAAGATAATGGACTTCTCATTGTCATGCGTACAGAAGATAGACAGATTCGAATTTCATCGGGGAAAGGAACACAAAAAATATTGACGGATGAAATTTTAAAAGAAACCATTGATTCCATCATCATACCTAAATTCAAAGAAGAAAAATTTTACGAGGGAATCCAAGATGGAATAAATGATTTGATTAAAAAATGGAACTAAGATATCCTTCGAAATAGGTACATTCGCTTCTTAATTTCAACAACTCCCATGAGCCAGCAAGAGAATATCCCGTCGGTTTGGAAAAACAAAGAATTCATTTCTTTTATCTTTCTACGCTTTTCGTTGATCTTTGCCTTGTTCATCCAGAGTACATCCGTTGCCTTTGAAATCTTCCGACTCACCAAAAAAGAATTATTCTTGGGACTCATCGGGCTATTTGAATTCGCCCCCATCTTATTCACCGCATTTTACGCCGGACAATTGGTCGATAAACTCGACAAACGAAAGGTCATCATACGCTGCATCGCTAGTTTTATGCTGTCCTCTTTCGTCTTATTGATTGTCAATTTTCCAAGCATACGTGAGCAAATCGGAATTACAAGTTACCTCGTCGCCTCCTATTTTGCCTTTTTCATACTAGGTATTACACGCGCCTTTAGTGGACCAGCCGTTTTTTCCTTATTAGCAGTGGTCGTACGAAAAGAAAACTACGAAAAAGCAATTCCCTTGAGTTCCTCTGCATTTATGATTGGATCCGTTTTGGGACCTTTGGCAGGTGGTTTACTCATTGCGGGATTTGGAATCGAAACCGCACTAGCAACCGCTTTTGTGTTTATGTGTGTATCGATGATTATGATTTTACGCATCGCACCAAAACCCGCGATCGAAGAAGATCAGTCCGACGAAACACCCCTTCAACGCATCAAAGAAGGATTTAAATTCATCCTGGCAACGCCCATTATTCTCGCGGTTTTGAGTCTAGATATGTTTGCAGTCTTTTTTGGCGGAGCCGAATCTCTTCTTCCTGCCGTAACCGAAAAATTATTAAAAGCAGGTCCCGTAGAATTCGGATGGTTACGCTCTGCACATGGAATTGGATCGTTGATCATGTTGTTTTTCTTGTCCTCACTCCCACTTTTAAAATCCAAAGTCGGTCCGAAACTCTTGTACAGCGTTGGTTTGTTTGGGGTGTGCATCATTGTGTTTGGCCTATCGCGAAATGTCTATTTGTCTTTTTTCATCTTGATGCTGGCCGGAGCTTTTGATGCGGTTTCCATGATCATTCGTCAAAGCATTTTACAATACAAAACACCCGAACATTTAAAAGGTCGGGTGTCGTCTGTGAATAGTGTTTTTGTCAGTTCTTCCAACGAATTGGGTGCTCTTGAAAGCGGATTGGCCGCAACCTTTTTAGGATTGGTTCCCGCCATTTTATTTGGAGGATCCATGACGATTTTGACTGTGATCATTATTGCGATTTGCTTCCGTCAAGTTCGGAAAGTCACGTTGGAATAATTTTAGATTTCAGATTTACGAATTCAGATTTACGATTTGAGATTTCAGATTTTTGATCTTAGAAGTTTGATTTTAGGGAAACAATCTAACTTGCTTTCAAAGTGCAAGTCTTTTTAAGGTTAACGAAATAAAAGTCTTAATACTTCATACTTGATACCTACTACCTGATACGTATTCAACTTTACCGCAGAGAAACGCAAAGAAATCACAAAGTTTCGCAGAGGATGTTAGATTTCAGATGTAAGGCTTGAATTTAGGGAAACAATCGAACTTTCTTTCAAAACGAAAGTCATTCTATGGTTAACGAAATAAAAGTCTTGATACTTGACACCTACTACCTGATACGTATTCAACTTTACCGCAGAGAAACGCAAAGAAATCGCAAAGTTTCGCAGAGGATGTTAGATTTCAGATGTAAGGCTTGAATTTAGGGAAACAATCGAACTTTCTTTCAAAACGAAAGTCATTATATGGTTAACGAAATAAAAGTCTTAATACTTGATACCTGCTACTTGATACGTATTAGAAATTTGTTTAATGACTGTCTATTTTCTATTTTCTAATTAAAGTATCTTTGCGACATATGAAAAAATGGATTGCAGCAGCTCGATTGCGTACTTTGCCTTTGTCAATTAGTGGAATTATTTTGGGGTCTTTGATTGCCTTAAGTCAAGGTCATTGGGATTGGATTATTTTCGGATTGGCTTTTTTGACGACTTTGTTTCTGCAAGTTTTGTCCAATTATGCCAATGACTATGGAGACGGAGTCAAAGGAACAGATGCCGTACGAGTTGGCGAAAAAAGAGCGGTAGCTTCGGGTGAAATCACTGCCGATCAAATGAAAAATGCAGTCATTTTGTTTAGCGTCCTTTCGGCAGTTACAGCCATTGCTTTAGTGGTCTATTCCTTTGGAATCGAAAACCTAAAATGGATCTTACTGTTTCTATTTTTAACTATTGCTTGTGTTTGGGCAGCGATTCGGTATACAGTTGGGAAAAATGCTTACGGATATGCCGGTTTGGGTGATTTATTTGTCTTTATTTTCTTCGGAATTGTATCGGTTTGGGGAAGTTACACCTTGTACCAACATGCCGAAATTGACCCTCTAATTTTTCTACCAGCCATTGCCATTGGCGCTTTGAGTTCAGCCGTTTTAAATTTGAACAATATGCGCGATATCGAAACCGATGGATTGACGGGGAAAAATACACTACCTCTTCGCATGGGATTTGAAAACGCCAAAAAATATCAGATTTTCTTATTGCTTATTCCATTCGTTTTAAACACCTTATATATTTTGAATTTGAAAGAATTCAACTGGTATTACTTAAGTTTCTGGGTGCTTATCATCCCGATTATTAAATTGATCCAAACTATTCTCCACACAAAAGAACCTCGAAAATTGGATTCGGAATTGAAAAAGGTGGCTTTGTTAACCTTAGCATTTTCCTTAATTTTAGGCATTAGTATCAACTTTTAAAAATAAAATCATGAACATAACCTATTTAGGACACGCAAGTTTACATATTGAAGCAAATGGAAAATACTTAGTGGTTGATCCATTTATCAGTGCCAATCCACTGGCTTCCAACATTCAATTGGACGAATTAAAAGCAGACTATATTCTCTTGACGCATGCGCATCAAGACCATGTGTTGGATGTAGAATCGATTGCAGAACACACCGGCGCAACCATCATTTGCAATGCGGAAATGTCCTATTACTACGATGCAAAAGGTTTGAAAACCATTGGAATGAACACTGGTGGAAAAATTGAAGTTGATGGAATTAAGGTAAAATCTACGATTGCGTTTCATACTAGTTCGTTTGCCGATGACACCTATGGAGGAAATCCCAATGGATATGTAATCGAATGTTGTGACAAGAAATTCTACATTGCGGGTGATACAGCCTTGACCCAAGAAATGAAATTGATTCCAGAAACAATCGGGAAATTGGAATTGGCCATTTTACCAATTGGTGATCATTTCACGATGGGTATTGAGGATGCAATTTTCGCTTCAGATTTTGTTCAGTGCAACAAAGTCTTGGGATATCACTATGACACCTTCCCTCCTATCAAAATTGACCATGAAAAAGCAAAAGAAGCTTTTCAATCCAAAGGAAAGGAATTGATTTTATTGGAAATCGGTTCTTCACTTTCGATCTAATTATAAACGATAGTAAACAAGAAAGACTTCAATTCATTTTGAAGTCTTTTTTTATACCTAAAAAAAAAGCCCCGATTTCTCGGGGCTTGGTATTTCTAAAAATTATAGGATTTAATCCTTACTTTTTAATCACTTTAAAAGTTTCCACTTGGCCTCCTTCCAATGATACGCGGAATACGTAAGTACCAGAAGTCAATGCCGAAACATTAACTTGACCGTTCATTACTTTTCCGTTTGCCATTACTGACTGACCTGCCAAGTTGAATACTTCTACTTTCTCAATTCCTTTCGCTGTCGTGATGTTCAATACATCGTTCACTGGGTTTGGATAATAAGAGAATTTCGCGCCTGAAAGATCATTCAATCCTAATGTAGCACATTCTCCGTCGATAATTAGATCTCCTTCAACATTTGCTCCAGACTGAGCTACAAAAACTGCCCAAGTTGAACCTCCATCAGCCGATTGCCAAGTTGGTAAAGTAGTGGTGTACACATAATCTGAAGATACCCAATACACTGGATTTCCAGCAGCAGTTGGCATACCTGAAATACCTACCCAATATTTTTTATCATCTGTTACTGTTGCAGGGAAAGTGATTGAAGTTGGTAAAGTGATATCCACTGCATATACCGGATAACCCGTTGAACCAAATGTTCCATTTTCAATAATTGAAGTTGGAGTTATACCTGTAAGAGTTTCTCCAAATTGAGTTTCAACACCTGTTTCACCTTCAAAGAATTTCAAATCAAAGGTTGTTGGTTCTCCTCCTAAGGTTACAACGTTGATCGTGAATTTCTCTACTTCAAATTGTGTATTCATCAATACATTGAAATCATTGGCTGCCATATAATTGTCAGTTCCATTGTTGACAAAACCTACTCCATTGGTAGCCACTCCTTCATGTACTGGTGCACATGGATCATATACTGGAGGATCTGAACAAGTAATATTTAATTCATAATTTCCAGTAGATGAGCTCCATCCTTCTACCATAATGTAGTAAGTTGAAGTACCGTCTGACATAAAGTTAACTTCTGACTGAACTCCACATGAATCATCGTTGTAAGCAACTTCAGTTCCTAAACCACAATCCGTAAATACGCGGATTGCTGTATCATAAGTAGAATTACATAATGACAATGTAACCATTTGAGCGCTTCCTGTTCCTGTAAATTTATAGAATACATCACCTGCAGCATTTCCACCTGAATTGGTTGCAAACGTTGTTGCACCTGTTACTGTGTCACCACATGATACTGCAATTGCGTCTTCGCAATCATCATTTACTGGAGGAGGTAAGATTTCTCCACATTGAACAAATCTAGATCTTGATACATTTTCAAACTCACAATCTGCGTTATTATGTAAAATGAATCGTACAGTTTCTGAATTGACAGCCGTCCAAGTTACAGAACCTGTACCTGCAGCGTAAGCAATTGTACCATCTGGATTTGCTATCGTAATGAAATCGGTTGTAATTGAGCTAGAGAAAATATATTCTGTTCCAGCTGATACTGTAATATTTGAATATTCACCTGTCCAACCTGCTGAAGTTACCAATTCAGGAGCCCCTGAACATGCTGGAGTCAACGATCCCCAAGATCCATTTGGCGTATCTAAACATCCTTCCACCGGCTCTTCATCTCCTTCCACGTTGATGGTGTAGTCTTCAGCTTGGCCAAAGCCAGCACCTAAACATGGATTTAAGAAATTGGTTGTTCCAAATATTTTCTTTACTCTCATACGAGTATTACCAGGTACTGCATCTTCTGGAACTACAATATTTCCAGTAGCTTGTTGTCCATCCGTTCCATTTGAATTGACAATGGTTCCAATCTCATATACCTCACCTGCATCATCTAAAATTCCATTTTGATTCCAGTCAATGAAAACAACGAAACGATTGGTGAAATTTCCATTAGTATTACCTTCTAAAGCAATTGGATAGGTTTCACCAGGAATCATTTCTCCTACAACATCTAAGAAAAATTCATGTGCTGGTGTTGTTCCGCCCACAACAGCAGAACTCTCTTGTGAGATATTTGACACAATAACTTTGGAAATAGGCTCTACAGTACTAGTAAATGCAAGAGGACCACAATATTCAACTGAACCATCATCAGAATCAACGATCACGTCATCTAAATATACAGCGGCTCCGTCAGAACCAACATATGCGAAAGCAATTTTCACGTTTGCTTCACCATCATAATCAGAAATATCTATCGTAACTGCATTTGCAGCCCAATTGGTGAAAACACCTAATTCACTTTCGTCCCAGATGTCTGTCCAAGTAGTTCCATTGTCTGGTGAAATCTTTACGATAAAATCATAATTATCCTCAGGGTCAACACCCCAATAATAACTCATTCCCATCTTAAATCTCAGTCTCGTATTTTCACTAGTTGTAAGATTTAGTGTTGGGGTAATCAACAACTCATTTTGTAAACCAAGTGCAGCGTCATAATCAACAGCGGCTACATTACCAGTAAATCCTGTGCCTCCAGGTTGAATTCCCCAGGTTTCATTCGCATTGGTCTGTTGAACAGTCCAAGTAGCAGGTATGCCTGACTCAAAATGTTCTTCCAAAATTTGCCCAAAACCGAGAATTGGTATGAGCAACATAGAAAATAAATGTTTTTTCATAAAAAATTAAATTAGGTTAATAATTTTGGCGTGACTACACACATTATAATCATCACTTCGGTACGAAAGTTAGAAAATGTTTATAACTAAAAAAAAGATTTAAATATTTAAAAAAATAAAATTGCATATAAATATATTAGACAATTATATATATGTTTAAATGACTTAGGATTTAAGGAAAATTAAAAAGCCCCGATTTCTCGGGGCTATTACTATTTATGAAAGTCTAGGAGCTTAACTCCCTTTTTTAATGACTTTAAAGGTTTCTACTTGACCTCCTTCTAATGTCACTCGGAATACATAAGTACCTGCCGTCAATGCCGAAACATTTACTTGACCGTTTGTTACTTTTCCGTTTACCATTACAGATTGACCTGCTAGGTTGAATACTTCTACTTTCTCAATTCCTTTGTAAGTTGTAATGTTCAATACATCGTTCACCGGATTTGGATAGTAAGCAAATTTCGCTCCTGACATATCTGACAAGCCTAATGTTGCACATTCACCATCGATGAATAAATCTCCTTCTACATTCATACCTGTTGAAGATGTAAAGAGTGCCCAAGTTGCACCACCGTTTGCAGATTGCCATGTTGGCAAGGTATCGGTTTGTACATAATCAGAAGATACCCAATAAACTGACTGACCAGACACAGATGGCATTCCAGATATTGCAATCCAATATTTCTTATCTGAAGTTGTTGTTGCTGGGAAAATCACTGTGTTTGGCAACGTAAATTCTACACTGTACACTGGATAAATTCCTGCAAAGGTTCCATTTGGAGTGATGCTAGATGGAGTCAAACTTGTTAAAGTTTCTCCAAATTGTGCTCCTACACCTGTTTCTCCTTCATAGAAAGAAATATCAAATGTTGTTGGCTCACCGTCCAATGTAACCACGTTGATCGTAAATTTCTCTACTTCGAATTGAGTATTGGCCAATACGTTGAAGTCATTTGCGGCAACATAATGATCAGTTCCATTGTTGACAAATCCTACTCCGTTGGTTGCAACTCCTTCATGTACAGGCGCACATGGATCGTAAGGTGGCGGAGGTACAATCTCACCACATTGAACAAATTTAGATCTTGAGTTGCTATCATACTCACAATCTGAATTGTTATGCATGATGAAACGAATAGTTTCAGATGAAGTTGCTGTCCAAGTTAATGGAGTAACTCCAGCAGCATACGCAACTGTTCCTGAACTGTTTGCAATTGTAATAAAGTCTGTATTAACTGAACTTGAGAAGATGTATTCTGTTCCTGCAGTAACGGTTACACTAGAGTATTCGCCCGTATACGCAATTGAAGTTATCAATTCTGGAGCTCCTGTACAAGCTGGAGTCAAAGATCCCCATGAACCATTTGGCGTGTCTAAACATGGTTCCTCTGTAGCTACATCATTACAATCTCCTTCAACATAGAATACAGAACGATAATTGTCTACATCAAGTACCCAAGATGCTCCAGATGTATTACTCAAAGCTACAACAGACCCACTTGTTCCAGAAGTTGTCGTAACCCAATAGGTTGCGTTCGGTGTTGTAACATTTAACCAATAAGTTCCTTCTCCTAAAGTTATTGGAGTTGCTAGGGCAAATTCAACACGATGTGCTGTGAATCCGAATGCTTCTCCATACTCAACATTTGTCGTTGGTGTTAAAGTTACATTTTCAATCTCAGTACCAGGGAAGCCAGATGCATCTTCATGAATTCTCACTGTTGCTGAAGTTACTCCAGTCAATGACAAGAAACTCATGGTTATTTGACGCAACGTAAATTCAGTTCCTGGATCAACCGTGAAATCATCTGCTACACGGAAAATATCTGATTCTAAAATTCCATATCCATTCTCAAGCGCACTAATTTCTCCATCTCCTTGGAAGCAATCATAGTCTGGATCATCAAATACAAATGGTTCTCCACACTTAACAAATTTCGATCTTGAAACATTTCCATAGTCACAATCTGAGTTGTAATGCATGATGAATCGGATAGTTTCATTTGAAGTCGCTGTCCAAGTTACTGGAGTTACCCCAGCAGCATAGGCTACGGTTCCCGCATTGTTTGCAATTGTGATAAAGTCAGTATTAACTGAACTTGAGAAGATATATTCTGTACCTGCCGTAACAGTAATAGAAGAGTATTCTCCAGTCCAAGCAGCAGAAGTTACCAATTCTGGCGAACCTGTACACGCTGGTGTCAATGAACCCCAAGATCCGTTTGGTGTATCCAAACAAGGTTCCTCTGGCTCAACAGTTGTACAATCTCCTTCTACATAGAATACAGAACGATAATTTTCTACATCAAGTACCCAAGTTGCTCCCGAAGTATTACTCAATGCCACTACAGACCCACTTGTTCCAGAAGTTGTAACAACCCAATAGGTTGCGTTCGGTGTCGTAACATTTAACCAATAGGTTCCTTCTCCTAAGGTAATTGGAGTTGCTAGGGCAAATTCAACACGATGTGCTGTGAATCCGAATGCTTCTCCATACTCAACATTTGTCGTTGGTGTTAAAGTTACATTTTCAATCTCAGTACCAGGGAAGCCAGATGCATCTTCATGAATTCTCACTGTTGCTGAAGTTACTCCAGTCAATGACAAGAAACTCATGGTTATTTGACGCAACGTAAATTCAGTTCCTGGATCAACCGTGAAATCATCTGCTACACGGAAAATATCTGTCGCCAAGATTCCATATCCATTTTCAAGTGCAGAAATATCTCCGTCTCCTTGGAAGCAGTCATAGTCTGGATCATCAAATACAAATGGTTCTCCACATTGAACAAATTTAGATCTTGAAACATTTCCATAATCACAATCTGAATTGTTGTGCATAATGAATCGGATAGTTTCATTTGAAGTCGCTGTCCAAGTTACTGGAGTTACCCCAGCAGCATAGGCTACGGTTCCCGCATTGTTTGCAATTGTAATAAAGTCTGTATTAACTGAACTTGAGAAGATGTATTCTGTTCCTGCAGTAACGGTTACACTAGAGTATTCGCCCGTATACGCAATTGAAGTTATCAATTCTGGAGCTCCTGTACAAGCTGGAGTTAACGATCCCCAAGAACCATTTGGCGTTGTCAAACATCCTGGGTTAAGTATTTCATCTGCATCAATGACAACATTGTCTACCACTACTCCATATCCCCATTCGTTTAAACCTTCAAATGCAATGAAGTATTCATCTGCTAAATCTGATTCTGGTAAATCAAATGTAGCCAAAGTCCAAGCGTTAACGTTGGTTGTAAATTCAGCTCCTGGAATCAAAGTCCACGCTCCAGCTGCTGAAGTTTTATAATATACTCTTAATTCATTTTGATCACCTATCCATTCTTGGTTACCATAATAGAAGCTAAGACTAGCATTTTCAAAATTTGAAAAAACAAATTTAGGTGAAACCAATTTAGTGATGTCTTGATTCGAATTGGCTTGTTGAAAACGAGCATTCAAACCAGATCCACCATAAGCTGTAGTGATAGCCCCACCTGCTGCTCCTGCTGCATACGTCCAATCACTTGTGCCAGAAACATGCTCATTTGTCCAACATTGTCTAGATGGACTTGATTGTTCAAATGTTTCTGTAAATGGATACGAAGTAATGGTGTCCATCGTACACGGAGTTGGAGGTGCTGGAGTACAGGTTACGTATCTAGTCACACTATTTGTTGAAAAATCACAAGCTGAGCTTAAATGATGGAAAAACTTAATCGTTCCAGTCATTGTGGCCGTCCAGTTTACGGTTCCTGTACCAGCAGCTAAAATCACATTATCACTATTCGTAATGGTTATAAAATGAGCCGGATTATTCACTCTAAAATTATATTGGTTTCCTTCCGTTACATTTACAACCGAAATCTCACCTGTATATCCAGCAGTTGTAATTGTTTGTTCAGTTCCTGCACAAGCGGGTGTAAAAGTACCTGTAGGCCATTGTCCATTAGGATTATTTGTACATCCATCCAAAATTTCCACTCCATTTACTTCAAAAGGAAGTCCTTGTGGTCCCACATCTTCAAGGTTTGTCCATAAAGCAGTTGCTGGATCATACTGTTTTGCATTTCCAGTAGTCGACATTCCCCAAATTGCAATAGGCGGAGCCCAAGGGCCAGAGCTTAGCGTGCCTCCAGTTTGCCAATCCAACCAATACGTACCTGGTTCTAAGGTTAAACCCGGTGTATTAACAGTTGTAATCATAATTGGCCTAGAAGTATCGTTCAATGAAGTATCCAATACACGATAAACTCCCGTCCAAGTTGAAGACGAAAAGGCATTTGTGGTTTGACTTCCCCAAACAATGGAACTTCCAGACTCTCCCGGAACACCATTCCAAATAGCCAAACTAAGGAAATTGATTGTGGAAGTTGTAGATGATCCAGTTTGATAGGAATAAAATTGAAAACTGTCAACGGATACTGGATTGGCTACAACCCAATCATCTGCTACACGAAATCCAGAGGATTGAGCATGACCAGATCCATAAGTAGTCATTAATAAATCAGTACCCTGTAACACACTTTTATTAGGTGTTCCAGGTTGATTGTAAAAAGGCCCATTACTATACAATGTTCCTTCATCGATGTTATTCACACCGTATTCGGGTTCGCCAATAAAAATGGTATTGTTAAATATGGTTTCTCGTGATTGATTAGTCACAATCTGAGCCATACTACTTACCATAAAAAGAAAGGAACAGCAAAACAAAATTGCCATCCTCAAAAGTAAACTGTTTCTCATATGTTAATGTTTTAATAGTTCATACAAGGTAGACAGTTTCTGGTAATTAAACAATAGATTTCAATTTTTAAACCCTAAAAATCAGCACTTAATACAATTAAATATTTGAAAAATTTAAAGCATTTCCACTACTAGAGCAGATTTAAGAAATTTTTGACTTACTGATTTTAATTATAATTTATATCAATTCTAAATAAAATACATATATAACTCATTCATAATTACTTTTGGATATAATAATGACTAATTTTCACAAAAAAAGAGGCTGTCTCAAAAGACAGTCTCTTTTTTATGCTTAATATTTTTTTTTTTGCTTCTTGGATATTAAAATTTCATTTTTCTAGCTTAAAAA
>NZ_JBEPMO010000011.1:0-79537 GCF_040545805.1 Moheibacter stercoris | reverse complement strand
GTGGCAGCAGGAAAGAACAAGAAATCAGCCGTAATCGCAGTGTGCAACAAGCTTCTAAAGCAAGTTTATGGATGCGTTAAAAATGGAACTTTGTATCAAGATGATTATGTTAAAAAAATAGCCTAAAATATTTGGTTTTTTACACAGTTCATGTTAGCAACAGTTTTTAATTTCTATAAAAGAACCATCCATCTTCGACAGTTGGTTGCCAATTTTCATTCTTATGCTTTTTTATTTTTAAATTTTCAAATATTCTCTTAGGTCCAGTAATTGTCATAGTAAAAGATTTTCCAATATTTTTTTTATTCTTTTCATTTAGAATATACGATACTCTATATTCTTCTCTATTTACTATTTTATCAATATATGAATAAAGAAATTCGCTAATTTCTTTAGGGTTTGGAAACTTTTCTGATTGTTCAAACTCTATTTCAAAACTTCCTTCGTATTTGAATTGTGGAGCGTAATCAAATAAAAAATTATTATTTCCTTTCTGTTTATTAAGGTAAATATTGTATTCTTCTTTACTTTTAAAAATTACTTTTTCATAATAATATTCAAAAGGGAATTTTTCATTTAAACCTGTAATTTGATTAAGATCAAATTTATAAGTATGACCATCGTGAGTCATAACACTTTTTAAAGTAGGGTTAATAGTCCAACCTCCTTCTTCTTTGTGATTTTTAATAATATTAATTCTAAAGCTCGGATCCTCGGTAGAATTTGGCACTTCTTCTCCAAGTTTTATTGTCTTAGCAAATTTTGCGATTTCCAAAGAATCTTCAATAATAAAATTATACTTTTCGTAGGTTTTTGATTTGTCGTATTGAGGATATCTTCCGATAATTTTTGTCGATGAATCTATAACAAGTGTGTCAAATATATTTTTCTGACCAAGTAAATTTGTTGATGAAAATGCAATTAAAATTAGAAGTAGATTTTTCATTTATTCGAGTTAAAATTGTTGCTAACGGTCAAGTATAAGCGTAGTGCGGGTTTAGAAGCACTTCACTTTCGGTTTAACCATATGTTTGTTAATATTCAATTCGTTTAAATTTAGCACTTTCGCCCGCATTACGCTTATACATTGTTGGCAATAGTACTTTTTAGTTTATCATTTAAGCTCCTTATAAAATCTTTTCGTTTATCAAGTTCTTTTAGGTTGGTTTCGAATGTTTTTGTTTCTTTCAAATTCGGAAATGATAATTTACCTTTTGCAATTGAATATGTTATTAATACATTGAAGCAATTGTATAACAATATTAATTTTTGAATATTATCAGTTTTGGCAATCTTAAATCCAATTCGTTGAGCTGTCCTTTCATTGATTATGTAACTAGTACCACGAATTTTAATATTTTCAGACTTATTATTTTCATTCTCTTCAATAAGGTTTAAAAGTCCTTCTAAATATTGCTGAATTATAAAATTTGTTCTTTGTTTTCCATTCATCTTTTGGTCAATTACAAAAACATAATCAAATAAGGTTCCTCCGTGTATTTTAATCATTCCCCTTTTGCGTTTTTCAGATAGAAAGAGTGGTGAATAATAAATTAAACCTCCGCTTTTTTTTAAGGAAGGTGTATCAAAGAAAGGTGCAATTATAGATAGAGTTATTGGGAAAGTTAAAATCACAAATAAATACATTCCTGATTTCCAGGAAATATATAAGGAAGTCAGGATTATTATTAATGCAAAAAATCCAATCAAAAATTGAATCTGATTTTGTTCCTTATTTGATTTTATGTAAAATCCGTGTTTCAAATCATTTCTTGTATTATTGCCAACACACAAATATACGAAATACAAAATAGGATTGAGAAATAAACAATTTTGATTTTAATATCTTCAAAACAAGTTAAATAGAAGAATTAAATATTTACAATCATTTATAACCACTTAGAATTGACAGTAAATGGTAAACAACCGACTAGGGGATTGGCGATGGCTCAACTTTGCAACAGAGAATAGAGAAATCAACATCGACATAAAACGAAACGAACGTCTCTATTCTAATCATTAACCTTAAAAAATAAAAGTATGTCACTAAGAAACAGAGTTACCTTAATCGGTAGAACAGGAAAAGATGTGGAAATTGTAAATTTCGACAATGGGATGTTGGCCAAAGTTAGTCTTGCCACTTCCGATCATTACACCAACGCCAAAGGCGAGAAAGTAGAGGATACCCAATGGCACAATTTGGTTGCTTATGGAAAAACGGCCGAGATCATGCAGAAATATGTCCAGAAAGGAAAAGAAATAGCCGTAGAAGGCAAATTAACCTATCGAAACTATGAAGACAAAGATGGACAAAAACGCTACCTAACCGAAATCAAAGTCGAAGAGATTCTCTTGCTCGAGAAATAGATAGGTCAATCTTTGAAAATAAAAACGGCGCTTCTAGAAAAAGGGCGCCGTTTTTGAATCTTTTATTTTAAAAGAATTATTTCTTCAAATCAAAACGATCTGCGTTCATAACTTTGGTCCAAGCTGCCACGAAATCTTGTACAAATTTTTCTTTTGCATCTGCAGAACCATAGACTTCAGCTAATGCTCTCAATTCAGAATTCGAACCGAAAATCAAGTCAGCACGAGAAGCTGTCCATTTAACTTCTTGGGTTTTGTAATCACGAATTTCAAAGAATTCATCATCCGATCCTGGGATTGCAACCCAAGTATGGTTGTAATCCAACAAATTCACAAAGAAATCATTGCTCAAAGTTCCAACATTTGCAGTGAAAACACCATGTTTGGAACCATCCCAATTCGTTCCTAAAACTCTCATACCACCAATTAAAGCAGTCATTTCTGGAGCTGTTAAGCCCAATAATTCCGCTTTGTCAATCAATAATTCTTCTGTTTTAGCGGCGAATTTTCCACCTAGATAATTTCTAAATCCATCAGCATAAGGTTTCAAGAAATTCATATCGGTAATATCGGTTTGTTCTTGTGAAGCATCTCCACGACCTGCAGCAAATGAAACATTTACGTCAACACCTGCATTTTTAGCAGCCATTTCAACTCCGACATTTCCAGCCAATACGATCAAGTCTGCAATGGAAACTTCTTTTGCAAAGGAAGATTTGATTCCTTCCAATACATTCAATACTTTTTCCAATTGTGCAGGATTGTTCACGTCCCAATTGCGTTGTGGTTCCAAACGTACGCGCGCACCATTGGCACCACCACGTTTGTCAGACGCACGGAAAGTAGAAGCCGAAGCCCAAGCTGTCGAAACCATTTCGCTTACCGATAATCCTGAATTCGCAATTTTATTTTTCAATTCTGCTACATCAGCATCCGTCAAATCATAATTTCCTGCTGGAACTGGATCTTGCCAAATGAATTCTTCTTGTGGAACTTCTGGTCCATAGTATCTAGATTTAGGTCCCATATCACGGTGCGTTAATTTGAACCATGCACGTGCGAAAGCATCTGCAAATTCATCGGGATTTTCCAAGAAACGACGAGAAATTTTCTCAAATTCAGGATCCACTTTCAAAGCGATATCCGAGGTTAACATGGTTGGACGATGACCTTTGTTTGGTTCATGCGCATCGGGTACGATATTTCCTGTATTTTTGGCAACCCATTGATGTGCACCCGCTGGTGATTTGGTCAACTCATAATCAAATCCAAATAAATAAGTAAAGAACAAATGGGACCATTCGGTAGGTTTTGAGGTCCAAGTAACTTCCAATCCAGAAGTAATGGTATCACCAGCTTTTCCTTTTCCGAATGTATTATGCCAACCTAAACCTTGCATTTCGATTCCCGCTTTTTCTGGATCTTCTTGAACATTGTCTGCTGGTCCCGCTCCGTGAGTTTTTCCGAAAGTGTGTCCTCCAGCGATTAAAGCCACCGTTTCTTCATCGGTCATTCCCATTCTACGGAATGTATCTTTTATGTCAATTGCCGACAAAAGCGGATCTGGATTTCCATCGGGTCCTTCTGGATTCACATAAATTAATCCCATTTGGACAGCAGCCAATGGATTTTCTAAATCTCTTGTGTGAACTTTCCCATCGGCATTATCATCTGAAACAATTACACCATCACCTTCTACACCTTCAGATCCTTTTTTGTAACGTTCGTCTCCAGCCAACCAAGTCGTTTCAGAACCCCAATACACAACTTCTGGTTCCCAAACATCTGCACGTCCGCCACCAAATCCTAAAGTTTTGAATCCCATTGATTCCAAAGCAACATTTCCTGTTAAGATCATCAAGTCTGCCCAAGAAATTTTCTTTCCATATTTTTGTTTGATTGGCCATAACAATCTTCTTGCTTTGTCCAAATTCACATTATCTGGCCATGAGTTCAAAGGAGCAAAACGCTGTTGACCGGCACCTCCACCACCGCGACCATCTTGGATACGATAGGTTCCTGCTGAGTGCCATGCCATACGGATGAACAAAGGACCATAATGTCCAAAGTCAGCTGGCCACCAATCTTGAGAATTGGTCATCAACTCACGCAAATCTTGTTTCAGAGCATCATAATCCAATTTTTTGAATTCTTCTACGTAATCAAAATCAGGTCCCATTGGATCGGATTTGCTAGAGTTTTTACGAAGTAAATCAACATTTAGTTTATTGGGCCACCAATCTTGGTTTTGCGTTCCACTTCCTGTAGCTTGTACTTTTTGCATTTCCCCGTTTAAAAATGGGCACTTGCTAACGTCATTTGAATTGTTGTGCATTTTTATGGAATTTTTATTATTTACTAATTTGTTTCGCTAAAATACCCTTCCTTCTTCAATTAATCCATCATCGGGAATTTTAAGTTTCGATTAGATTATAGGTTTAATTTATAATCATTGATTAAATTATAAGATATGCTTATTTTGTGATCTTGAGGAATTCTTGTGTTTTTTCATTTGGAAGCGTGACCGATAATACATAATGCTTCAACTTCCATCCGTCTTCTGTTAGAATCACAACACCCGATCCGCGACAAATTCCCATCCAAGTATCCAAATTTTCATCAAACCAAGCCATTTTTTGGTCTTCATATACATATATGTTGCGTTCGATTTTTTTGAAATCCCAAGCGGAATCCCGATCAAAGAATTTTTTGGACCATTCTTTTAATTCATCGCGTTCCCAATTTTCTGTAGCATCAGTTCCTAAATACCGAGCATCATTCGTCATAGAACCGAAAAATTTTTCCTCGTCAGCTTCAGCAGCGGCCAAGTGCCAATTGTCCAAAAATTGATCAATTTCTTTTGTCGGATTTTGAGCAAAGGTATAAATCGAAAAGAGGATGAAACATAGGAAATGAATGGATTTCATGGGGAATTTGATTTTAATTCCTTCGAATGTAAGAATTTATCTGATTGGGTGAGTAGAATTCTGCGTTATTTTTAGGTGAATTCTCAAGTTCGAATCAAGTTCAAGGATTCACTACAAAAGAAATGAATAGGAGAATCAAATAAAACAGAAATCAACGAATTGATGGATGAAACCCAATAGAATTTCATCACATAAATCCTTTTCATGTGTTATGGAATATTCAATCAGGTGTTAGACCTTTTTATTTTTCCACCAATCCTAATTCAAGAAAGACATTGGCAATTTTACGATCATTGGATAATCGAGGTACTTTGTTTTGTCCGCCAAGTTTCCCTTGTGATTTCATATAGGCGTTGAATCCTTCTTTTTGAATGGGGGAAATTTTCAGTGGTTGTAAGATAGATCCTACAATCAAATCGTCGTAATAAGAATTTAATTTTCTAAGATTTTGATCCAATTCCATTCGGAAAGCGTTCATATCTACTGGTTGTTGAGCGAACTCGATGAACCATTCATGATAGGGTAGACCAGTAGTCGGATTCACTTCTGGCGCGACCGTAAATTCCGATACTTGTGCGGGATGTATTTTTAGCGTTTCCTGCATGGCTTGTTCTACTTCGTGTGCAATGACATGTTCCCCAAAAGCGGATGTATAATGTTTGATTCTTCCCGAAACGATGATTCTGTACGGATTTAAACTGGTGAAACGAACGGTATCGCCAATGTTGTATCCCCAAAGTCCTGCATTGGTATTGAGAATCAAAACATAGTCTTTGTCCAATTCTACATCCTTTAAGGAAATTCGAGTTGGATTTTCCTCAAAAAATTCATCAGTCGGAATAAATTCAAAGAAAATTCCATTGTTTACCAATAAAAGCAAATCATCTTTTTGCAAAGAATCTTGGTAGGCAATGAATCCTTCAGATGCTGGATAGGTTTGAACCACGTCCAAATCTTCTCCAATCAACTCGATCATTTTTTCTCGATACGGATTGTAATTAACGCCACCTGTAACCATCAATTGCAGATTCGGAAATATTTCTTTGATCGTTTTTTTACCTGATTTTTCAATAAGCTTTTCAAAATACATGACCAACCAAGGTGGAATTCCACTTATCAAGGTCATATTTTCAGGTAATGTTTCTTCAACAACTTTGTCCACTTTTGCTTCCCAATCTTCCATACAATTGGTTTCCCAAGAAGGCATACGGTTTTTCTGTAAGTATTTTGGAACAAAATGAGCTACGATTCCTGACAAACGTCCCACATTGATTCCATTTATTTCTTCCAGTTCTGGACTTCCTTGTAGGAAAATCATTTTACCCGATACAAAATCAGCTGAATTCGTTTGGCTGATGTAATTCAACAAAGCATTTCGGGCAGATTTTATATGGGAAGGCATCGATTCTTTGGTAATCGGAATATACTTGGTTCCTGAAGTCGTTCCCGAAGTTTTGGCAAAATACAAGGGTTTTCCTTTCCAAAGAATATTGGATTTGCCTTCTTTTACTTTTTCAATGTAGGATTTTAGTTCTTCATAATCTCGTATGGGAACATTTCGTTTGAAATCCTCATAGGTTTTGATGGATGAAAATTGATGATCTCTTCCAAATTCTGTTTCTTTTCCAACGGATATTAATTCTTGAAATAGTTTGTCTTGTGTCTCAATTGGATGTTGCATCCAATTTTTTTCGGAATTGGAAACGAATTGAGCAAATAATTTGGCAACGTATGATTTAAATTTCATCTTAAAAAACAATGTATTCTTGTGGATCAACAGCGCTTCCGTCTATCCATAATTCAAAATGCAAATGAGGTCCAGTAGTGAGTTCTCCTGTATTTCCAACAGCTGCAATGACTTCTCCTTTCTTCACGATTTCACCCATTTTTTTGTAAACTGTTAAGGCATGTTTATACACCGAAATCATTCCATTGTTGTGTTGAATGACCACAACATATCCGGTGTCAGGCGTCCAATCTGTAAAGATGATGGTGCCCATAGCGACCGATTTGATGGCTTCTCCTTTTTGCGCAGCAATGTCAATCGCCAAATGATTTTCTTGTTTATCGTAAGTAGAAGTAATGATTCCTTTCAAAGGGGTAAACAACAAACTACCCGATTCTTGGGTGTCAATATTTCCTTGAATGCTGAACATTTCAGCTTGTTCGACTTCTTTTCGTAAATTCAAATCTTGATCGGTAGGAGCCAAGTCCACTTTGGTTAAATCGATGGATGTTATAGGAGATTGAGTCGTATCGATTTCAGGAATGGCTACTTCACCCGATAAAATGGTTCGAATGTTTCGGATGTACATATCGTTTGCCGATTGTTTGGCAACCAATGAATCCAATTGATCTGATAATTGCATGATTTGCTGTCGATCTTCCAAATTTACTTGTTGAGAAGGTGGTAATATGTAATCATGCAAAGGAGTGTACAATAGGATTAGCGTGGTACACATAATGGTGAAAAACGTCATCAATGCAACGACTACCAAAACATTCATTTTGTTGAGTCGAAAGGAAAATTGTTCTTCTTGTTCCTCTTCATTGAGAATGATTAAGGTATGTTTTTGAAAAAATTTTCGAAATATGTTTTTCTTTTTTTTCTTCATAGAATCCTGCAAATATCTGAATTGTTTCAATCTATATACAAGATTTTTTTAATTAATACGTTTTTATTGTAGTTTTGCCGTACTAGGAATATCTATGAAAAAGAAATTACTCGCTTTAGCCTGTCTAGGATTGTTGGCTGGATGTTCAACGAAACGAGATTCGTTTAAAAACCGCGCCTTCCACAATACGACTGCTTGGTTCAATACATTGTTCAATGCTGATGAGGCATTGGATAAGAAAATTGATGAATTAAAACTTAGTTACAAAGATAATTACTCCGAAATTTTACCTGTTGATCCACTTCCAAAAATTACTGAAGGTGATTTGTCAGAAGATGCGATCGCTAACGAAGCGGGTAGTTTAGGAGGAAGAGGCGGAGGATCTAGTTCTGCGCCAAAACCTGCGAAAACAGGATTTGATTTGGTAGAGGAAAAAGCCTTAAAAGCCATAGAAAAACATAGTATGTTGATTGATGGTCGTGAGCGTAACAAAACCATGACCAGAGCTTATTTGATCTTAGGAAAAGCTCAATACAACAACGGAAAAAGTTTTGATGCGTTGAATACTCTAAATTATTTGACAACACGACTCCCATTCCATAAAAAATATACGCCAGAAGCAAGAATTTATACCGCATTGGCCAATCTTCAAATCGGAAACGTCTACGAAGCGGAGCGAATTTTGGAAATGATGAACAAGGACAATGGGTATAAAAAAGATATTCAAGGAATTATTGCCAAAAATTATGCGCAGTATTTGATCAATACAAAAGAATATGCTGAAGCAATTGAAACCTTGGATAAAGCCATTGCCAATGCTGAAAACAAAGATGCAAAAGCTAGATTTCATTATATAAAAGGTCAATTGTATTCCATTTTGGATATGCAGCAAGAAGCAGGGGAATCTTTTACCAAAGTGTACAAAATGAAACCCGGATTTGAATTGGAAGTGAAATCTCAATTGGCAATTGCAGCGAACTTTGATCCAAAAAAGAATAGCTACAACAATTACAAAAAACACCTTTTGGATATTTCCAAAAAGGGAAATTATGTTTCTCGTCAAAATGAATTCTTCTACGCGATAGGGGATATGGCAGTAAAAGACAATAAAATCGAGGAGGCGAGAAGATATTTAAAAGAAAGTTTTAAAGGTGAGGCTTCCGATCCTTATATCCGTGGGAAAGCTTATGAAACCTATGCGGATTTAGAATTTGATTTAGGGAATTATGTTCATGCTTCGGCTTATTACGATAGTGCCTTAGCCGTTCATCCGTATAATAAAGACATTGAACGAATTACAACTCGAAGTACTTCTTTGAAAACTCTGATGGAGAAATACTATTTGGTGAAACGCAACGATAGTATTTTGAAATTGGCGCATATGAGTACAGAAGAACGTGAAAAATTCTTTGGAGATCATATTGCGAAATTGAAGTTGGAAGATGAAAAGCGTAAGAAAGCGATGGAAGAAGAAGCTACGATTTTCCAAACTCAAATTGGTGGTGGTTCCAATATGGGATCTACTTTTGGAGAAGGTGGTGGTTCTACGTTTTATTTTTACAATACGTCTACAAAGGCAAATGGTCAAAATGAATTCAAGAGAATTTGGGGAAATGTTCGTTTAGCTGACAATTGGAGAAGTTCTGCTAATGTTTCCATGAGTTTGGAAGAGAAAGAAGCAGAAATGTTGGGGCAAACCGATACACAAAATCCAAGAAGATATGAATTGGAATATTATATCGAACAAATTCCAACGAAACTAGCGGATTTAAACAAGTTGAAAATTGAACGTGATACAACGGAATTGTCTTTAGGTATTGGCTATTATGATTTGTTCCAAAACGCTAAAACAGCAACAGCAACTTTGGAGCATTTGGTTTCTACTCCGCCAAAAGATCAATCAACCGAAGCCCAAGCTTTGTATCAGATTTACCGAATCAATAATAAAGTAGAAAATAGCGCCAAAGCAGATGAAGCAAAAAATCTTATTTTGAGCAAATATCCAAATTCCATTTATGCGGAATATATTTTGAATCCAGAAGTCAATTACATCACTCCAACTACTCAAGAAGCTGTGTCACTTTATGAGGAGACTTATCAGCTTTACAAAGATGAAAAGTATGAGGATGTTAAAAAGAATATGTTGCTGGCACTTGAGAAATATCCGTCTGAAATTATCATTGCAAAATTCTCTTTGCTAAATGCTTTATCCATTGGGAAAACAGAAGGGAAAGAGCGATTCATGGAAGCATTGGAATTGATTATTATTGCTTATCAAAATACCGATGAAGCAAAAAAAGCACAAGAAATTTTGGACTTATTGAATGGGAAAAAGAAACAATCTGCTGCTGAGGAAGAAGATCTGAAGAAAAAAGAAAGCCAATTAAAGGAAGAAGAGCAGAAACGTATTGAGAAAGAAAATCTTCAAGGTGGACAAAATAATTCTTCAACCAATACCAATAGACCGAACAATGGTCCAGCTTCCAATAGTTTGAAGAATCAATCCAACGAAAGGGACAGAGGTCAAACGCCAAGAGTGGAAAACCCTAATGAAGGTCCGCGTGGTCCAGGTGCTCCCGGTGAAATAGATGATTAATAGTTATTGACTGAAATAAAAAAATCCTCGAATTGTTTCGAGGATTTTTTGTTTGCATTATTCTAATTGAATTAAATTCCTGGTTGATGTAAATTGGAAAGATTCATCAGTTTTCGTCCCAATAATTTTTCGGCATCTTCAGGTGCAGATTTCAATTGAGACTCGTTTAGTTCCTTTTCCAATTCCTTTATTTCTTTTACCACTTCGGATTGAAGGAAATAGCTAAAATCAATTTTGAATTCGTTAAAGATCAAATACCAAAGATAGCTTTGATACAAATCTTTTTCAAAATGGTTTCCATTTCTATAAAATCGAGCCAATTCCAATCGGGCAGAAGTAATTTTCCCGCTTAATTCAAGATTTTCGGGATTGGGTAGTTTTGCCAATTTCAGGATCCATTCTTTGAATTTTTCAGGATTTTCATCGACACCCAAACCCGTTAAATAGGCATTGGCAACATTCCACATACAAGTTGCATCTTGGTTGTTGGCGCATTTCATCGCATAGTCAAAACCTTTTTTCAAATCTTGCTCAATGTCCAATCCGTTGCCATAAGCCATCATCAACGCATAATGGCTATTGTTGTAATTTTGATTGGAAGATTTTTCAAACCATTTTATAGCTTCGACCATATTTTTTTCAATTCCAATGCCATCTTGTAAAAATAAGCCATAATGGTATTGTGCTTCGGCATGGCCCATTTCTGCAGATTTTTGAATGAGAGGTAAGGCTTCTTCGTATTGTTCTAATTCTAGTAATTCGATGGATTTTTGATTTAATTCTTCCGCCGTTTGAGCATAGCTGAAATGCCCAAATACCAAAAGAAGTAAGAAAAGTGCAGGTGATTTCATGTGGAAAAATTAAGGTTCTGAATTTAAATATACTAGAATTCTTTACAAGTGATGAATCTAACGTTAAAAAAATACCCAAAGCACTCTAGGTACTTTGGGTAACTATCATTCGTTTGAATTTTAAAGTTTATAAATTCCCTTGAATGTCCACTTGTAATTTTAACAAAGCGGCATTGGAAGGTGAATTTTCCGAAATTGATTTCGTGATGATGTATTCTTGTAGTTGTTCAGCCGTTGCATCTTCTCCCAAATCAGACGCACATTGACGAATGAAATTTTGGGTAGCGTTTTTAGCTGAATAAATCAATTTCCAAGTTTCAGGGTTCACATAGATTTGTTGACTCAAATTATGTTCCCATTCTGCTTGAATTGCTTGAATCAAAATGGATTCATAATTCTTAGCAGAAGATTGAGGCGTATATCTTCGCGCCAATCCTGTGGGTTTAATTCGTTCCAAAAACAATGCCATGCGTTCATAAGAAGCTAGTCTTTGCGGCATGATTTGAGAATTGCTAACTTTTCTTACCTCAATCTCTCTTCTCATGTTCTCGTTTTCGAGGAATTTACTAATCATTTTGTACATCGCGAAACCAACAATGGCAACCGGTAAAATACTTGCTAAAATAATCCAGACTGTGTTCAATTTGCTATCCTTTTTTTATTTCGAACAAATATAGAAATCATATTTAATTTAGAGTTGAAAAATTTACATTCCTCATTTTAGGATTCCCTTATAATTGCTTAATTTTGGCAAAAATCACATTCAGTTATGCAGAACAACATGAGTCCAAAAGACGCGGTACTAGAAAAAATTAGAGAAAAAGGAGGTTGGGTAAATACGCATGCTCATTTAGATAGAGCTTATTCCTTGACCAAAGATACTTTTTCTTATACCAATTCTTATCTAAAAGAAAAATGGCATTTGGTAGATGATATGAAAAGAAATTCTTCTGTAGATGATATCTACGAAAGAATGGAGCGTGCTATCAATCATTTTTTAGAGCAAGGAGCTCAAGCTGTAGGAACGTTTATCGATGTGGATGAGGTGATTGAAGATCGTTCAATGATCGCTGCTCAACGTTTGAAAGACAATTATGGAAAGGATATTGAAATCCGTTTTGCGAACCAAGTATTAAAAGGGGTAATCGATCCAAAAGCTCGTGAATGGTTCGATATGTCGGTTGATTTTGTAGACATCATCGGTGGTTTACCAGCAAAAGATTTTGGTCGTGAAGACGAACATTTGGATATTTTGTTGAGCACAGCAAAAGCCAAAGGGAAATTAGTGCACGTTCACGTAGACCAATTCAACACAGACGAAGAAAAAGAAACGGAACAATTGGCGCGTAAAACCATCGAGCACGGAATGCAAGGAAAAGTAACCGCTGTTCACTCAATTTCGGTTGCGGCTCATCCGAAAAAATATAGAATGGAATTGTACAACTTGATCAAAGAAGCAGACATGCACATCATTTCTTGTCCAACTGCTTGGATTGATCACAACCGTACAGAACGTTTGGCGCCAAGTCATAACTCCATGACTCCAGTAGACGAAATGGTTCCTGCAGGTATCAATGTAGCTTTTGGGACAGATAATATCAACGATATTTACAAACCTTTCTCAGATGGTGATCTTTGGACAGAATTACGTGTGATGTTGGAAGCTTGTCACTACTATGATGTGGAGCAATTGTCTAACATTGCAACTGTCAATGGTCTTAAAGTTTTGGGTATCCAAAAATAAAATACTATTTTTAAAATATTCTCAATAGAGGCAGATGATTCATCTGTCTCTATTTGGTTTATATAAATTAACTCTATGATTCTACATGTAAAAAACGAAACTTCTAAACTTCAAGCCGTAGTATTGGGTATTCCAGATTCTATGGGGCCCGATCCAACCCTGGAAGAAACCTATGATTCTAAATCTTACGAAAGCGTTAAATTGGGACATTATCCCAAAGAAGTCGATGTGAAAATGGAAATGGATGCTTTTGAAGCGGTTTTAAAAAAACATCAAGTTCAAGTATTTCGACCTTGGGTTTTGGAAGATTGTAATCAAGTTTTTGCACGTGATGTGGGAATGGCGATTGATGATAAATTTATCATTTCCAACATTATTCCCGATCGTGCTGACGAACAAGAAGCCTATGAACGCATTATCAGTTCTATCGCTCCCGATAAAATCGTCAAAATTCCAGAAGAAGTTCATGTAGAAGGTGGAGATGTTATTTTGTGGAACGAATTTATGTTCATCGGAACTTACAAAGGTTCAGATTATAAGAATTTCAAAACAGCAAGAACGAATTTCGAAGCGGTTCAATTTTTCAAAGATTTGTTTCCCAACAAATGGGTGATCGATTTAGAATTGGTGAAAGACGATTTCGATCCTTACAAAGGAATTTTACATTTGGATTGTACCTTTCAACCTGTTGGTCATAACAAAGCAATTATCTACAAAGACGGATTTTTGAATCAAATGCATTACGATATTTTGATTTCACTTTTTGGGAAAAACAATGTATTTGAAGTGACCAAAGAAGAAATGTATTGGATGAATCCCAATGTGTTTTCGATTTCGCCTGAAGTTGTCGTTTCCGAACAGAATTTTACTCGATTGAACAATCATATGCGCAACGAATGGGGTATGACAGTGGAAGAAATTCCTTATCGAAATGTTTCACGTATGGGAGGTTTATTACGTTGTTCTACCTTACCTTTGATTCGAGAATAAGAATAATTACTTGATACTTTAAATAATGAAACAATATACAAATACCATATTGATGATTGAACCGGTTGATTTCCGATTCAATGAAGAAACAGCGGTCAACAACTTTTTTCAAAACAAAACAGATGAATCATCAGAATCCATTCAAGAAAAAGCATTGAAAGAATTTCAAGGTATGGTTTCCAAATTGCGTGAACATGGAGTCAATGTTGTGGTTCTAAAGGATACGCCAAAACCGCATACACCCGATTCCATCTTCCCAAACAATTGGATTTCTTTTCATGAAAACAAAATGATTGCTTTGTATCCGATGTTTGCCCAAAATCGTCGTGACGAACGTCGTGATGAGGATGTGTTGGAACTTTTGGGTGAAAAGGGTTTTGATGCAGAAGAAATCATGGATTATACATCAGCGGAAGAAGATGACATCTTTTTAGAAGGAACGGGAAGTATCATTCTAGATCGCGTGAACCGAATTGCCTTTGCAGCAGTTTCGCCTAGAACTGACGAAGAATTATTCTTGGAATTCTGTGAGGATTTCGAATATATGCCGGTAATTTTTGAAGCGAATCAAACTGTGAATGGGGAACGAGTGCCCATTTATCATACCAATGTGATGATGTGTGTGGCGGACGAATACGCGGTGATATGTTTGGACACTATCGATGATAAATCGGAGAAGAAAAATGTGGTGGATCAATTGAAATCCAACGGCAAAGAAATCATTGCAATAACCGAGGATCAGATGAACAAATTTGCAGGAAATATGTTGCAAGTAGGAGGAATGGGCGCTGCGAAATATTTGGTAATGTCGCAAACTGCATACAATTCGTTGACTCCAGAGCAAATTCAAACCATTGAGAAATACAATCCTATCATTTCGGTTGATATCAATACGATTGAAACTTTGGGAGGAGGAAGCGCTCGTTGTATGATGGCGGAAGTTTTCTTGCCAAAAGCTTAATCATATACGATTTACAATTTCAGATTTACGAATTTTGATTTCTAAAGTTCAGTATAAAGAAAAACCTTGTTAGAATTCTAACAAGGTTTTTTATTTTTTCAATTAAATCGAATATCGTACAACGAATATCGTACATCTTTATATTTCCTTATTTATCTCTTTCCAGAGCATGTCTTTCAATTCCGTCAAACCTTGATTGGTGACTGAAGAAAAGAAAACATGCGGAATGTCTTTTGGAAGCAAAGCAGCAATTTCTGCTTTTAATTCATCATCCAACATATCCGATTTTGAAATGGCTAGAATTCGTCCCTTATCTAGTAATTCAGGATTGTATTTGCGCAATTCATTCAATAAAATTTCATATTCTTTTTCATAATCTTCCGCATCGGCAGGAATTAAGAAAAGTAAAACAGAATTACGTTCAATATGTCGTAAGAAACGATGTCCCAAACCTTTTCCTTCAGCCGCACCTTCAATAATTCCAGGAATGTCTGCCATCACAAAAGACTGATGGTTTCTGTATTCCACAATTCCTAAATTGGGCGTCAAAGTAGTAAAAGCATAATCTGCAATTTTGGGTTTCGCTGCAGATACAACCGATAAAAGTGTCGACTTACCAGCATTGGGAAAACCAACCAACCCTACATCGGCCAAGATTTTCAATTCCAAAATGATCGGTAATTCTTGTCCAGGTAAACCAGGTTGCGCGTATCGAGGCGTTTGTCGAGTTGACGAACGGAAATGCCAGTTACCCAAACCTCCTTTTCCTCCTTCTAGCAAAATTACTTCTTGTCCATCCTCAGAGATTTCTCCGATGAATTCACCTGTTTCTGTTTTGGCAATTGTACCAATGGGAACGTCAATGTAAACATCTTCACCATCGGCTCCTGTTGAGCGTGAAGTTCCTCCACGTTCACCGTTACTTGCTTTTAAATGGCGAGTATAACGTAAGGCTAGAAGTGTCCAAAGTTGGGCATTTCCTCTTAAAATGATATGTCCACCGCGTCCACCATCACCACCGTCAGGTCCACCTTTTTCAATGAACTTTTCACGATGTAAATGGGCAGAACCCGGTCCACCATTTCCACTTTTACAATATATCTTGATGTAATCTACGAAGTTTGAAGACAAAACTTAAATTTTTGCAAATATCCGAGTTTTATTTGGAAATGAACGAATCTTTCCGAATTCATCTCAATAAAACATAGGCATGAAGGCATCTTAAACACTCAAATTTTGAATGCATTGCTCACGAATTTTCCAAATTTGCTCAAAATCGAATCCTTTTTTTGAACACCAGCTTTTTAAGAATTCTTGATGAATTTGAATCTTTCTTTCCGTAACATCGCTCGGTTGAATTTCGATTTCTTGAATTAAATAAGGTGAAAAATCTTTTGAATGGGAAGTCGAACTGGTACAATCATAAATTTCACCTTTGATTTTTAGGTAATTATGTGCTTCTGGAATATAGTTTAATCCATTTGCTTCTAGTGTCTTTTGAATTCTCGGATAGGAAGTTCCATTCATTTCAAATAGTCCCATCATTAACTTCACCTCTAAGAATTCATTTTCAATTGCCAATTCTTGTAACAAGGCATGTTTGGAACTACAAGTACCTTTGTTTTCTTCTAGAACCAAAAGAAAATTTTTTCGATCGGAATTTCGGCCATACGGAAGATGTTTCACATGCTGCATGGCATCAAGGAAATTGGAAATTCCTCTTTTGAAAAATTCTTGCGTAATGTTTCCTGAAGTATGGAATTTGAAATTCAAAATTTTCAATTAAACTTACTTCAATTCCTCCTTTAAAAATTTCCCCGTAATACTCTTGGGTTCTTTTACAATTTCTTCTGGAGTCCCTTGAGCCACGATTTTACCACCTTTAGCACCACCTTCTGGACCTATGTCAATGATATGATCGGCCAATTTAATCACATCCAAATTATGTTCGATGATGATAACGGTATTTCCATGTTCCACAATTTGATTGATGACGCCCATCAAAACACGGATGTCCTCAAAATGCAATCCAGTAGTGGGTTCATCCAAAATGTAGATGGTTTTTCCTGTTTGCTTTTTGCTCAATTCAGAAGCCAATTTCACACGTTGCGCTTCTCCACCCGAAAGGGTTGTGGATTGTTGTCCCAACGTGATATACCCTAAACCTACATCTTGTAAGGTTTTGACACTTCGATATATTTTTGGAATCGGTTCAAAAAATTCTACAGCTTCATTGACCGTCATATCCAATACATCGGAAATCGATTTTCCTTTGTAACGAATTTCCAAAGTTTCTCGATTGAAACGTTTACCTTGACAAGTTTCGCACGGAACATACACATCGGGCAAGAAATTCATTTCAATTACTTTCAAACCAGCTCCTTCACATGTTTCGCATCGTCCGCCTTTCACATTAAAAGAAAAACGACCTGGTTTGTATCCACGAATTTTCGCTTCTGGTAATTGAGTAAACAAATTTCTGATGTCCGAAAACAAATTGGTATAAGTAGCTGGATTTGATCTTGGAGTTCGTCCAATTGGTGATTGATCCACTTCGATGACTTTGTCCAAATGTTCCAAACCTTCAATGCTTTTGAAAGGCATAGGTTCTTTCTCAGCACGATAAAAATGTTTGCTCAAAATGGGGTAGAGGGTTTCGGTAATCAATGTCGATTTTCCACTTCCTGAAACACCTGTCACAACCACCAATTTCCCAAGAGGAATCGTTAAATCTACCTTTTTCAAGTTATTTCCTGTTGCGCCTTTCAAGGTCAAGAAATTTCCATTTCCCTCACGTCGTTTTTCAGGTATTTCAAAATCCAAGGTTCCGTTTAAATAGCCCGATGTTAAAGTGTCAGCCTCTTTAATTTCGTGTGGTTCTCCTTGCCAAACAATTTTTCCACCACGTCTTCCTGCTTTAGGTCCGATATCTATGACATAATCAGATTCCAAAATCATGTCTTTGTCATGTTCCACAACCAAAACAGAATTTCCTATATCGCGAAGTTTTTTCAAGGAATCAATCAATTTGACATTGTCCCTTTGATGCAATCCAATGGAAGGTTCGTCTAAAATATACAAAACATTGACCAATTGAGATCCGATTTGAGTTGCCAAACGAATTCGCTGGGCTTCTCCGCCAGAAAGACTTTTGGACGGTCTATCTAAGGCTAAATAATCCAATCCTACATTCAATAAAAATCCTAATCGAGAATGAATTTCTTTGATGATTTCTTGGGCAATGATTTGTTGTTTTTTGTCTAATTTTTTGTCAAGCGTATTAATCCAATTCATCAAAAATTGCAAATCGAAATGTGCGACTTCGGCTATATGCTTATCATCGATTTTGAAATGCAAAGATTCTTTGTTCAATCGATATCCTTCGCAATCTGGACATTTTACTTGTTTGGTGAATTTTCGAGAAACGGAACCCGAAGAAGGATTCATCTTATCATTCATTAAATCTTCCAAATAAGGAATCAATCCTTCAAAATCAATTTTATAGACTTTGCTGACGTTGGCATAATTTAATTGAACATCGACTGTTTCTTTCAGTCCATACAAAATATCATGAATCAATTCAGGCTTTAATTTGTTGTAAGGTTTGTCTAACGCAACATCATATTTCGCATAAATGGATTCAATTTGCTTTTTGATTCGGCTTGTGTTTTTCAATTCTTCCAAAGGGGCAATCATACCATTTTTCATGGATCGATTTTTATCTGGAAAAACTTTGTCCAAATTGATTTCTTTCAATTCCCCTAAACCAGAACAAGTTGGGCATGCGCCTTTGGGTGAATTAAAGGAAAAGGTGTTGGGTTCTGGAGTCGGATACGAAATTCCCGTAGTTGGACACATTAAATTTCGGCTATAGAAACGCGCTTCATTGGTTTCATAGTCCAAAACCATCATCACATTATCGCCATGTTGCATGGCAACATCTATGGAGCTTTTCAATCGCTCATCGGATACGGAATCATTGAGTTTTAATTTGTCAATGACCAACTCAATGTCATGCGTTTTGTATCGGTCGAGTTTCATTCCTGGCGTAATATCGACCACTTCACCATTGACACGAACTTCCATGTAACCTTTCTTGGCAATTTGGGCAAACAATTCGCGGTAATGACCTTTTCGAGAACGCACAAGAGGCGAGAGGATGGCAATCTTTTTATCGGTAAATTTCTCTCGAATTAAATCTTTTATATGTTCGTCCGTATAACTAACCATTTCCTCATTTGTATTGTAGGAATAGGCAGTGGAAGCGCGAGCATATAACAATCGAAGGAAATCGTAGATTTCGGTAATGGTTCCGACAGTAGAACGTGGACTTTTGGATGTGGTTTTTTGTTCAATGGCAATCACAGGAGACAGACCTTCAATTTTATCAACATCGGGACGTTCCATACCACCCAAGAATTGACGCGCATAGGCAGAAAAGGTTTCGATATATCGACGTTGTCCTTCTGCGTAAATGGTATCAAAAGCCAAAGAGGATTTCCCACTTCCGCTCAAACCTGTGATTACGACTAATTTTTCTCTTGGAATTTTTACATCGATGTCTTTGAGATTGTGTTCTCTGGCGCCATAAACCTCTATATTGTCATTCATCTAATTCTCTCCAAATCAAGGGGCAAATTTACGGTAAAATCATGGCAAAAAAAAACTGCCATGAAATGACAGTCTTTATTTTATTTTTTAATCGGAATATAAATTTTGGTTAAATATTCAGCCTCGTTTTTCACGATTTCAGGGTCATTTAAATATTCTAACCAAAACGAATTACTTAAATTCAATTGATTGGTTTTGGCGTAAGATTTCATCTTTTCGATTAAACTTGAAATTTCCTTGTAACTACCTTTGTGTAGCGCTACAAGTGTTTCATTTGCTGGGATAGAATACAATTCCATTCCTTCTCCCAATTGAACCGATTCTTTGATGCCGTATCCGCAACGGAATTTTGCTTTTTTGGTTCCCAAATCATAGAAATCATAGTAAGAAATAGGATTACTCAAATCGGATTGTTTGACTTTCAAGTGATCGGTCAAATAGCTATACAATAAACCAAATGATTCTTCTGTTGCGGTTTTGATTTCTTCTTGTTCAAGGGAAGTTTCGTTCACAACGGTAATCAACTTTTGACCTTCAAATTTTTCAATTCGAATTTCGTTTGGATCTAAATCTCCCGCTTGTTCGTTTGTTAAAATTTGTCCTTCAATAGTTTTGGCAAGATTATCCAAACTTGAACTCAATTTTTCGTTCAAATTTTTTGTAGTAAAATAGCTAAAATAACGTGAGAAATACCCAATTTCTTCACTTTCAATGGACCAATTTACCTTTGTCTTAGAATCTGAAACAGAGGTGAAGTCTGTTTTCATGAAGGATTTTTTTCCCAATTTGAAACCATCTACTTCGTATTCGATCAATTTATCATCATCTGATTTTATAATGGTAAATTCCCCAAGAATAATCGTGTCTCTGGACCATTTGTATCCAGCTCCTTGACCTTGATAAGGTGCATAGAATTCTTTTTGATCTAGAGAATCGGCTTCAGTTATGGTTTCCCATTTTGAAAATTTATAAAGATTATTGAATTCGTCAAATACGACTCCGATTGGCATATTGATTTCTTTTTCACTAGTTGCCTGAATTTTGTTGGGTAGAAATAAAGGAATTACCAAAAGGGCAATAATGAGTAAAATTAAAAGTTGGGCTATACGTTTCATTATGGTTTTAGGGTTAAAATTTTAACAAAATTATAAAATTCGTTCTAGAATACGACAATTAATATTTAATCTTATATTTGACATAACCTTTAGTCAACTATAAATTAAAAACGAATAATCAATGGACATTTCAAGTTTATTACAAGGCCCAATGGGGCAACAAATGGTTAACGGAGTAGTTAATCAATTAGGAATTAAAAACGAACAAGCACAAATGGCAATTGCAGCCGCAGTTCCATTTTTGTTGACGGCATTAAATAAAAACGCAAGTTCTGGCGACGCACAAAATATTTCCAATGCAATAGATAGAGATCATGACGGTAGTATTTTAGATAATTTAGGGGGTTTTTTCAGCGGAGGAAATTTTTCTGATGGTGCGAGCATCTTGAACCATGTATTGGGAAATCGCCAAGGACAAGTTGAAAATGCAATCGGAAAATCAACAGGGTTGAATGCTTCTCAAATTGCTTCTATTTTGGCAATGATAGCACCTATTGTTATGGGCTATTTAGGAAAAGAAAAGAGACAAAATGGTATGGATGCTGGTGGATTGACTGGACTTTTAGGAGGTTTGGTTAGCGGTGCTTCACAAACTAATCAACGTGAAATGAGTACCATTGAAAAATTATTGGATCGCGATGGTGATGGTAGTGCTATCGATGATGCAATGGACTTTTTGGGAGGATTTTTCAAAAAATAATAGTGCAATAAGAAACGAAAAGGGGAAGAATTTTTTGAATTCTTCCCCTTTTTTTTAATTCTTGAATAAAATAACCTTCTCATTCAAGACACCACTCCTAATAACTGATAATGTTTTTGAAAAATTTAAAATATTTTGAATTGTAGTTTTTTTAGGTGATAACTTTTCACCAGTAAAATAGTAATTGTGTTTCATAGACAACGAATTAATGTTATTTTAAGCTAAAACGCATAACATCAATTCTTTATTGCTTATAAAACTCTTGAAAATAGTTAAACTAATGTTAAAGTTATATTCTTCTCTTCAATTACTTTTCGCAAATTAATGAGCGCATAACGCATTCTTCCCAAAGCTGTATTAATGCTAACATCTGTTTCCTCGGCAATTTCTTTGAAACTTAAGCCTTTGAAAATTCTTAATTGCAAGACCTCACGTTGATCGTCTGGTAAATATTGAATGATTAATCGTAATTCCTCTTCAATTTGCAATTTGATGATTTTGGTTTCGGAACAGTCTTCTGGATCTGCTAAGAAATCAAATATGCTAAAGTCTTCATCAACAAAAGTTTCGCCTATGATAGGCATTCTTGTTTTATTTCGAAAATAATCGATTGATAAATTATGTGCAATACGCATTACCCAAGGTAGGAATTTACCTTCTTCGCTATATTTTCCTTCTTTGAGTGTTAAAATCACCTTTACAAATGTATCTTGGAAAATATCTTCTGCTATTGATTTGTCTAGTACTTTGGAAAAAATAAAGCCGTAAACTTTATTTTTGTGCCTATCAATTAATTCTGCCAAAGCTGATTCATTTCCCATTACATAGGAATCAACCAATTTAGAATCATCTATGAACTCCATATCCTCAATTTTTACTTGTGTTAAAAAGGATAAAATTCTATCTATAGGCGTGAATTGTTAATGTTACTAAAAACAAATATAGAAATATTTCATGAAATGATGATTTATTTCATAAAAAAAAGCTGCAATATTTTTGATTGCAGCTTTTGAAATTATGAAAAATCTAGATTCTTATAAAGAAGCAGAATGGATTAACATATCGGTTAATTTGTTAGAATATCCCATTTCATTGTCATACCAAGAAACCAATTTTACAAAGTTTGGTGATAACATGATACCAGCGTCTTTGTCGAAAATAGAAGTTCTTTTATCTCCAATGAAATCTTGAGAAACCACTAAATCTTCTGTATATCCTAAAATTCCTTTCAAATCTCCTTCTGAAGCATTTTTGATAGCAGCACAGATTTCATCATAGGTAGTTCCTTTTTCCAAGCGAACGGTTAAGTCAACAACTGATACGTCAGCAGTTGGAACGCGGAAAGACATACCCGTTAATTTACCATTCAATGAAGGAATTACTTTACCTACTGCTTTTGCAGCACCAGTAGAAGAAGGGATAATGTTCAACAAAGCAGAACGTCCACCTCTCCAATCTTTTGCTGAAGGTCCGTCAACTGTTCTTTGAGTAGCTGTTGTAGCATGTACAGTTGTCATCAATCCTTCTACGATTCCGAAGTTGTCATGAATAACTTTAGCCAATGGAGCCAAACAGTTCGTTGTACAAGAAGCATTGGAGAAAATTTTGATATCATCTGTCAATTCCATGTGATTAACTCCCATTACGAACATTGGAGTATCATCTTTGGATGGTGCAGAAAGGATTACTTTTTTTGCTCCTGCATTGATGTGCGCTTGAGCTGTGTCTTTTGATAAGAATAAACCAGTTGATTCAACGATATATTCAGCACCCACTTCGTCCCATTTCAAGTTGTTTGGATCTCTTTCAGAAGTAACACGGATTGTTTTTCCGTTTACTACTAAATTGTTTCCTTCTACTTTCACTTCTCCTTTGAAACCACCGTGAACTGAATCATACTTAATCATGTATGCCATATAGTTTGCGTCGATCAAGTCATTGATTGCCACAACTTCTACGTTGTCTCTTTCAAGCATTGCACCGAAAACAAGGCTTCCAATTCGTCCAAAACCGTTAATTCCTACTTTGATTGTTGACATTATTTGATTTTTTAAAGGTTATTATATTGCTAAAATTTTAGCGACTTTTATTAATTCTTTGTCTATTTCATTGTGTTTTTTGATTGCCTCTTCAATGGGAGTATACACAATTTTATTGGCTCTGGAACCTGCCATCACATTGGTTTTATTCTCCAAAAGCCCTTCCACAGCAGCTACACCCAATCGACTTGCCAAAACACGATCCATACAGGTTGGATTTCCCCCACGTTGAATGTGCCCCAAAACGGTTACTCGAACATCATATTCTGGAAATCTTTTTTCTGTGGCTTTGGCTAAATCGTAAACATTTCCCAATTCTTCGCCTTCAGCTACCACAATGATGCTAGAATTTTTACCCGCTTGTTCTGATTTTTGCAAGGATTCAAATAATTCCTCTAAGCTATCTTTTTCTTCGGGAATTAAAATATTGGTAGCTCCAGAAGCAATTCCACTGCTTAACGCGATGAAACCTGCGTCACGGCCCATGACTTCTACAAAAAACACACGGTTGTGAGAAGTTGCAGAATCACGGATTTTATCAATTGCTTCAATACAAGTATTCAAGGCTGTATCGTAGCCAATGGTAAAGTCTGTTCCAAAAATATCGTTGTCGATTGTGCCTGGAATTCCAATAAACGGAACATTGAATTCCTTGTGAAAAACATTGGCACCTGTAAAGGAACCATCACCACCAATAACAATTAAAGCATCCAATTCATTTTTCTTAAAATGATCAAATGCTTTTTGTCGACCTTCTGGAGTGCGGAATTCTTCGGAACGTGCGGTTTGAAGAAAGGTTCCTCCTTTGTTAATGATATGTTTGACAGATCGAGCTCCTAATTCTGACATTTGATTATGAATCAAACCTTCATATCCTTGACGTATTCCGACACATTTGATGTTGTAGTACGCACATGCTCTCACGACAGCGCGGATGGCAGAATTCATACCAGGGGAATCTCCTCCTGATGTTAGGACTCCGATTTTTTGAATGCTTGTGGTTGGCTGTGTCAAATTCGAAATTTTTCTTGTGCAAATATAAGCATCAACAAGTGAATTTGAAACTAAATTGAGGAAAGTTTATTTCTAATCAAATTCCTTGATTCTTTCCAATCTACCCGACGCAAAATCTTTCTTTAAAATCACTTCGATGTATAAATCTTCTCGGGTTTTATGCGGATCAAATTTGGTTTTTAAATCCAAATTAAAAGCCCCTCCAGCTGAATTCCACAAAAAGGCATTCATTCCTCCTCGAAGCTGTTTGATGATTTCAAAGGCAGTGAAATCTGTTTCTCTATGAATAAGTTTAATCAAAATCTGTCCGCGAGAAAGCGATAGATCTTTTAGTTTGTTTTCAAATTGATCGGCCAGAATTTTTTGGCGCTCTTTGATATAGGATTTACGTTGATTTTTACTCAAATATTGTGCAGTATCTTGAATGGAATTATACTCTTCAACCGCAATTTTAACGTATGGCCATACATCACGTACCCTTTTACGTAACCATAAATAGTATTTTTTCTCCATGTCCGTTTTCAATTGCAAATGCAGGACATCGGCGTTGTGGAGTTCGATGGTGTCGAAAATAACAAGATCACCGGTTTCTATGTTGTCCATTTCCGATAATTCTTGTTTTAGTTCTTTTTCTTTTTCTGTTTCTTGTCCAACAACAAAGGTAAAAGCGGTTAACAGTATTAAAAATAGTTTCCAATGCATATGGGCAGGTTATCAAATATTGTTCCTAAAATTAATTACTTTTACGGAAATTCATATTGAAATGTCAAAAACTAAATTTTATACCAAGAAATCAATGGATTTCTTAGAGACTTATTTAAATGCTACATCACCCACCGGATATGAAACAGAAGGTCAATTGATATGGACGAAATACATTGCGCCTTATGTAGATGAAATCCGATCTGATCATTATGGAACTGCTTATGGAATTATCAATCCAAAGGCAAAGTTTAAAGTTGTAGTCGAAGCACATGCCGATGAAATTTCTTGGTATGTCAATTACATTACAAAAGAAGGAATGATCTACGTCGTTCGTAATGGTGGTTCCGATGCTGTTATTGCACCTTCTAAACGAGTGAACATTCATACGAAAAAAGGAATCGTTCAAGGAGTATTTGGTTGGCCAGCTATTCATACCCGAATTCATGAGAAAGACGAAGCGCCAAGATTGGATACCATTTGGATTGATTGTGGCGTGAGTTCCAAAGAAGAATTAGAAAAATTGGGTGTTCATGTTGGCTGTGTGGTTACTTATCCTGATCAGTTTATGGTTTTGAATGAGAATTATTTTGTTTGTCGCGCCTTGGACAATCGTATTGGTGGTTTTATGGTGGCCGAAGTCGCAAGATTGCTTCATGAAAACAAAGATAAAATTGATTTTGGGGTTTATTTTACCAATTCTGTTCAGGAAGAAGTTGGATTAAGAGGAGCAGAAATGATTACCCAAACCATACAACCCGATGTAGCAATCGTAACCGATGTTACCCATGATACATCTACGCCAAAAATGAGCAAAGCAAAAGATGGTGAATTGAATTGTGGTGACGGACCCGTTATTACGTATTCGCCTGCTGTACAAAATAATTTAAGAGAATTGATCATTGAAACGGCAGAGAAAAGTAAAATTCCTTTTCAACGCGCAGTGAGTAGTCGTGTGACGGGAACCGATACCGATGCATTTGCCTACAGTAATGGGGGAGTGCCATCGGCTTTGATTTCTTTGCCATTGCGTTATATGCATACTACGGTAGAAATGGTTCATAAGAATGATGTGGAAAATGCTACCAAATTGATGTATGAAACTCTTAAAAACATAAAGAACAACCATGATTTTAAATATTATTAAGTTGAAATCATAGCGGAAACAAAAAACGCAGAGCTTTTAAGTTCTGCGTTTTTTTATGTTTGTATAAATTGAATTCTTAATCTAAGGTATTGGGATCAACCAAAACTTGATAAGCTCCAGCAGTCAAAGGCGCATTTCGAGGCGCTCCTAAGATATCCAATGCTAATACACCAATTCCTGTGTTATAGGTTGCATTTGGAACACCAACTGCTTCTGACTCCAATAATAAACGGAAATCGTTTTCATCGTAATCTGTAGCGACAAATAAAGGATCCACATTTTTATTGGATGCATCAAAAGTTAGGGTTCCTGAATTGTTTTTCAAAACATTGTGTTTGAAATCATGGTTGAAACTTCCTCCAACGTTGTCAAACGCAACAGCATCTTGGTGGCTGCTAAAGATTACATTGTTGTAAAAATTTGCTAGATTCAAAGCAGAACCATCGTTGCTTAAGATGATGGCGTAATTCATTCCAGAACCAGAACCAATTCCAAAATAATTCGCAATCGTACAATGTCTGAAATCGTACCATCCACCTTCAAGACCCAAAGCAGCTTGATCACTTTGTGCGATTACTAAATTTCGGCCGTTGATGGTTGCGCCATAACCTCTTAAACCAAATTTTTCATTGTTGTAGATATAAGAGTTGTTGATGTCCAATTTTGAATTTTCGACAATAATTCCTTCATTCATCCCTTTGAAGTAGGCGTAATTAACGGTTGATTGTGCGTTGGGATCATTGGATTTTAAAACAATTTTATTCCATGTTTTTGGAAGAGATTCAGAATATTCATCGTGACGATCGGTTCTGAAAACTACTTTTTGATTGATGTTTCCTTCAACATTCAAGGTTCCATTAATCGTCAAGCTTGCATTGTCATGAAAATAGATTCGTGTTCCAGCTGAAATCGAAACATTGTTCGCTTTTACATCTCCAAAAATCACTCTCGCATATTGGTTGTCCCAATTCACATTGCCCAAATCAAAGTTTGACTCTAAATTGGTATTGTAGAATTGAGCTCTTTCTAAATAGGAGAGAAGTTTGATGTGTTGTTCACCACTAGAAGTTTGAAATTTGATTTCATCTTCGTACAAAGCATTGGATTCAACATTTCCTGCGGCAATTTCTACGAAAATAAAAATACTGTCTTTGGATCGGATGGCAACATTTTCAAATTCGGTACCCGACATTCCATCTACATTGATTTTGTAAAAAGAAGATTCTCCTCTTGCTAAGGAAATCCTAGGAACTTGGATGTCTTTGTTTTCTTTGTTGTGAATTGTTAGTTTATAGGTTTGCGAATTCGTGTGATTGAAAATCGTATCTAAATCCAAGGTGTCTTTTGAGAATTCTAAATTATTGGAAGCTACATCAAAATCAAAATCATCTCGGCAAGAAGCCAATCCAATAATTAAGGCGATGAAACTCATTACAATCAGGTTACGTATTTTCATACAAAGAAGTTTTAAGGAACAAAACTAAGTAAATCTATAGAATGTACAAATAGAACGTTTAAAGAATGAATTTATTGAATTCGTAAATTTCTTGGATTAACCTAAATAAATTAAAGAAAAAGTTTTTTGTTTTTAAAAATTATCTATCTTTGCACACTCAAATAAGGAAGAAAAATTTACACCTTTTTGATGTGGAAATGAAAAGGGTTTCACTAGGAAAGGGATTTAAAAATAGAAAAAAATATTCGCATGAAAAAAGGAATTCATCCAGAAAATTATCGTTTAGTAGCGTTCAAAGATATGAGTAATGAAGAAGTATTTATCACTCGTTCAGCTGCTGACACTAAGGATACAATTGAAGTTGATGGTGTAGAATATCCGTTGGTAAAAATGGAGATTTCAAGTAGTTCTCACCCTTTTTATACAGGGAAAGTTAAATTGGTTGATACGGCAGGACGTATTGACAAGTTTAAAAACAAATACGCGAAATTCAAAAAATAAAATTTTAATTTGTTCATAATTTAAGATTATAAGTCCCGAAAGAAATTTCGGGACTTTTTCTGCATGTATATAGGTCAAATTAGATTCTTAAAATTTACATTCCAATCTTTTAAGCATAAAAAATCTCGCCATTTTCATGACGAGACTATTTGATTTGAATGTAGGTTGATGTTATTCTCCAGGAAATCTTCCGTACATTTCTTTGTATAAATCTTTGTATTTCTCCAAAACGACTTTACGTTTCAATTTTAGAGTGGGTGTCAATTCTCCTCCATCAATTGTCCATTCCGTTGGAGTTAATTTGAACATTTTGATTTGTTCCCAATGCCCCAGCGATTTGTTGTATTGACTGATGTCTTTTTGAATTAATTCATTTACTTCAGCATTTTTTACTAATTCTTCTCGAGAAGAAGGCAAAGTAATATTTTCAGCTTTTGCCCATGCTTCGATATTTTCGAAACTTGGTTGAAGAATGGCACATGGCATTTTCTCGTTTTCACCAACTACCATGATTTGTTCAATGAATCGAGATTGTTTGAAGTCGTTCTCGATATTTTGTGGAGCGATGTATTTTCCGCCAGAAGTTTTGAAAATTTCTTTTTTACGGTCGGTGATTTTTAAATTTCCATTGACGAAAATCCCAATATCTCCCGTTTTGAAATATCCATCTTCGGTCATCACTTCTTTGGTCATTTCTGGATTGTTGTAGTAGCCCATCATGACGTTTGGTCCTTTTACAAGGATTTCTCCATCTTCGGCTAATTTAACTTCCACATTGGAAATTGGTTTCCCAACCATTCCAATTCCGAATCCATCTTTATCCATCGAATTGACGGAAATTACAGGAGAAGTTTCAGTTAAACCATATCCTTCTAAAATCGGAATTCCAGCACCCCAAAACATTCGATTCAATCGAGGAGAAAGGGCAGCACTTCCAGAAACCATGCAGGTTAAGTTTCCTCCGACACCTTCTCGCCATTTTTTAAAGACGATGGCATCTGCAATTTTATGTTTCAATTTCCAAATGAAACTTTGTTCTCCAAAAGGTTCGTAATTTTCAACCAAGCCAAGAGCCCACATGAAAATTTTGGTTTTGATTCCTCCAGCAGAAGCTCCTTTGTCGTAAATTTTTGCGTAAACTTTTTCAACCAACCTTGGAACAACTGTCATCACGTCTGGATGAACTTCTTTTAAGTTGTCACCAATGGTTTCCATATTTTCAGCATAGTAAATTCCGATACCATTGTAGATGTACAAATACAACAACATACGTTCGAAAATATGACAAACAGGCAAGAAACTTAATGCTTTTGGTTTTTCTGATGGGAATTTAGGTACGCGCGGATCACTATTTAATACATCTGAAACAATATTGTTGTGGCTTAGCATAACACCCTTTGGTTTTCCAGTAGTTCCAGAAGTATAGATTATTGTCACTAAATCTTCTGGTTTCACCTGCTCTTTTACTGCCTCCACTTCATGCTGATTTCCTGCGTCTGAACCTAAGTCCAGAATTTCATTCATATTGGGAGCACCATCTACTTTGTCAAACGTATAGACAGAAACCAATGAAGGAACTTGATCCTTGATGGATTGAATTTTTTGGAATAATTCAGCGTCTGAAACAAAAGCAAATTTCACTTCTGAATCATTGAAAATATAAGCATAATCTGCGGGTGAAATCGTTGGATATACAGGTACACTTATACAACCTATTTGTTGCAAACCGATATCCAATAAATTCCATTCTGTTCGATTGGTTGTAGTGGAAATAGCAATTTTGTCGCCATGTTTAACTCCTAAATTTAGGAATCCTCTACTGATGGCATTTGCTTTATTGACGAATTCTTCTGTAGATGTATTGATCCATTCTCCATGACGTTTTGTAACCAAACAATCGGGTCTAGGAGAATTTTTAAGTTGATAATCTAAAAAATCGAATAAACGTGTTATTTTCATATAATGTATCTAAAACTTGTACAAATTAGTAAAAAAATAGTTTGTTTCAAAGATTATTCTTCCCCTTCGTAGGAATCCATTTCTTTGTCAAAAAATTCATAAGCAAGTTCTAGAAGTTCTGCGATTTCGGTTTCCAATTCTACATCTGGATCATCTTCCAATTCGTCGAACCATTCAATGTCTTCCGTTTCAACATCTAAAAGAAATCTTGGGAAATCGGTATGTAAAATAAAAAGTTTATCGGGAAACTCAGAATTGTCAGCTATTAAAAACTTTGGTGCTTCCATTTATTAATTTTTTTGTTTGATTGTGAAAGCGTAAAAGTAACATAATTGCTGCAATCGTCAAACCAATAAGTAAACCAATCCACATACCATATGCTTTCCATTCGAAATAAATGGCAAGTAAAATTCCTAATGGTATCGCAATCAGCCAATAAGAAATGAATGTAATTATAGAAGGAATTACTACATCTTGCATGCCTCTTAAGGCTCCAAGAACGACCAATTGAATGCCATCTGATAATTGAAACAACGATGCAATGATTAATAATTGTGCGGCGAGATTGATTACTTCTTGATTATCCAAATAGAAAGTTGGAAGCTGGTAGCGTAACAAAACCATCCCAATTCCAAACACAATCATAAATCCAATGACCATGTATATTGCTGAAAGTCCAGCTTGTCGTAAGGTTACATAATCCTTTAGGCCATTTTGGTATCCGACTCTCACCGTTGCTGCAACGCCCAACCCCATACACATCATAAATGTAGTGGAAGCCAAACTTATGGCGATTTGATGGGCTGCTAAATTGACTTTTGCGTCATGCAAACCAATGGCATCTTGTGTTAGCGCGTACCCACAAACAAATGCTGCGATGGTGAAAGCTGTTACTTCAAAGAAGGATGTTAAAGCAGTTGGAATGCCCATTTTGGAGATTTTGGCAAAGATGGCTTTTTCAAATTTTTTGAAATTCACTTCCTTTAAATATTCTCTCGTTTTTTTGAAATTCAATAGAGTTACAACCAAAACTATAACCATACTGATTCGTGCAACGAAGGTTCCCCATCCAGCTCCTTCTACTTCCAATCTTGGAAATCCCCAATAACCGTAAATCCAACCATAATTCATCGCCACATTAACCAAATTTCCTATGATAGTGGCAACCGTTACCGGTATAGTTAAAGATAAACCTTCTGAAAATTGTCGGAAGGATTGAAAAATCATAATTGGAATAAGGGACCAAGCCATAATGGATAGAAATGGAATGGCCATGTCTATGACATCTTTTGGTTGTCCCATATAATAGAGGAGAGGTCGTATACTCTCTAATATTACCAAGAGAATAATTGCCAATGAAAGGTTTAGAACAAAACCATGTGAGAAAATTTTTGCTGCACCTTTTTTATCTTTTCCGGCATCTGCTGCTGCAACGAGTGGAGAAATAGCAAAACTAAATCCAAATGCCAAAACCAATGCTGTTACAAATACAGCATTTCCTAAGGATACCGCACCAAGAGCTGTTTTCCCTAATTGATCATCAACGATATAATCATATTTTCCACCTAGACCACCCACCATAAAGTTATCAACCAAATTGACCATAATTTGGCCAGCTTGGGTAATCATCACGGGTACTGCAAGTTTTAGATTCTTTCTGAAATGTTCTTTGTAGGTCAAATCTCTAATTTTTTTTAACAAAAAAAATCCTCCAATACATTGAAGGATTTTTCAAGTATTGATAGTCAATTTATTTTTTTACCGAAGCAGCAGCTGGAGCTGCCTTAGGAGCATTAGGATTATCAGCAACTACACCTTTGATACGGAAAATCTTACGACCTTCTGTAATGGCATTAGAATTGATGGTAACTGTTTTATTAAAAGCTCCTGGCTTTGTTGTAGTGGTATATTCAATCGTCATATCAGCAGATTTTCCTGGCATAATCGGATCTTTTGGAACTTTAGGTACTGTACACCCACAAGAAGCATCTGCTTTTGAAATTACCAACGGTTTTGTTCCCGTGTTTTTTACTTGAATGGTTGTCACAGCTTTTCCGCCATAAGCGATATTTCCTAAATCAACGTTTGATTCGCTAAGTTCAATTTCTTGTGCTAATGAAAGGCTAAATCCCCCTATTAAAAAAGCACCAATCATAAATAATTTTTTCATTACGATGTAATTTTATTAAACAAAATTATAAAATAAAACCAAATTAACTTAAATCTAGTGTTAAATTTGCAAACGATATATTCAAATAACATACCAAATAAAAATGGAATTACAAACGAAATACAATCCTGCGGAAGTAGAAAGTAAATGGTACGAATACTGGATGAAAAACGAATATTTTTTCTCGACTCCAGACCAAAGAAAAGCATATACTATTGTAATTCCTCCACCAAACGTCACAGGGGTTCTTCATATGGGACATATGTTGAATAATACCATTCAAGATGTATTGATCCGTCGTGCTCGCATGATGGGTTTCAATGCTTGTTGGGTTCCTGGTACCGATCATGCTTCGATTGCTACTGAAGCTAAAGTTGTAGCCAAGTTGAAAGAAGAAGGTGTTTCAAAATTTGAAATCGGAAGAGAGAAATTTTTGGAACATGCTTGGGAATGGACGCATAAGCATGGCGGAATCATTTTGGAGCAATTAAAAACCCTAGGTTGTTCTTGCGATTGGAACCGTACAAAATTTACCATGGATCCAGATTTGTCTGAATCTGTAACAAAAGTTTTTGTGGATTTATACAACAAAGGAATGATTTATCGTGGTTATCGTATGGTCAATTGGGATCCAGAGGCGAAAACCAATATTTCAGATGAAGAAGTAATTTTCAAAGAAAAGCAAGGGAAATTGTATTTCTTGCGCTATATGATTGAAGGTTCGGACGAATATATTGTGGTGGCAACCACGCGTCCTGAAACCATTTTTGGTGATACGGCAGTTTGTATCAATCCAAATGATGATCGTTATTCGTTTTTGAAAGGAAAACGTGTGATTGTTCCGATTGCCAATCGTTCTATTCCCATTATTGAAGATGAATATGTGGATATCGAATTTGGAACTGGTTGTTTAAAAGTTACCCCTGCTCATGATACCAACGATTATGAATTAGGAAAAAAACATAATTTGGAAATCATTGATTCGATTAATGATGATGCAACCTTGAATCAGCATGCTTTGCATTATGCAGGTATGGACAGATTTAAAGTTCGCAAAGAAATCGAAATTGAATTGGATGCCAAAGGACTTTTGGAAAAAGTAGAAAATTATACCAACAAAGTTGGAACTTCTGAACGTACGGGCGTTGTGATTGAGCCGAAACTATCGGTTCAATGGTTCTTACGTATGAAAGAATTGGCAAAACCAGCTTTGGATTATGTGATGGATGATTCGATTCAGTTTCATCCAGCGAAATTCAAAAACACCTACAAACACTGGATGGAAAATGTTCATGATTGGAACATTTCTCGTCAATTGTGGTGGGGACATCAAATTCCAGCTTATTATTACGGAGAAGGAAACGAAGATTTCGTAGTGGCTTTGAACAAACAAGAAGCACTTGAGATTATTGCGAGAGAACGTAATTTGGTCTTGACAGAAGATGATTTACGACAAGACGAAGATGCTTTGGATACATGGTTTTCTTCTTGGTTATGGCCGATTTCGGTTTTCAATGGAATCAATGAGCCTGAAAACGAAGAGATTCAATATTATTATCCGACACAAGATTTGGTAACAGGTCCCGATATTATTTTCTTCTGGGTGGCTAGAATGATTATGGCCGGATACGAATACCGCAACGAGATGCCGTTTGAAAATGTATATTTCACCGGATTGGTTCGCGACAAACAAGGTCGTAAAATGTCAAAATCTTTGGGGAATTCTCCAGATCCATTGGAATTGATCCAAGAATATGGAGCAGATGGAGTTCGTGTTGGGATGTTGTTAACGGCACCTGCAGGAAATGATTTACCATTTGATACCGATTTGTGTTTACAAGGAAGAAATTTCGCCAATAAAATTTGGAATGCATTCCGTTTGATCAAAGGATGGGAAATTGATGAGAATTTGGAAACACCTGAATCGTCTGAATTTGCCATGAATTGGTTCCAGTCTAAATTCAATTCAACTTTAGATGAAATGGAAGGAAATTATGAGAAATACAGAATTTCTGACGTTTTGATGTCTACCTACAAATTGATTTGGGATGATTTCTGTTCATGGTATTTGGAAGCGGTAAAACCTGAATTCGGAAAACCAATTGATCGCAAGACTTTTGAAAAAACCGTTAATTATTTAGAGGACTGTTTAAAAGTATTGCATCCGTTTATGCCATTCTTAACGGAAGAAATTTGGCAATTGATCGAACCAAGAACGAAGGAAAATGCCATCATTGTATCTGAATATCCAAAAGGTGGAGATTTTGATGAAGCGATTTTAAAAGCATTTGAGGTTACTTCAGAAACCATTTCAGGAGTGAGAGCCATTCGTAATGAAAAAGGAATTTCACCAAAAGAGAAATTGGAATTATTTGCTGTTGAAAATTCAGCTAATTCTTTGAATTGTAATTCAGTGGAAAAGTTATCTAATGTAACGCTTCACTTTACGTCAAATTTTCCTGAGAAAGGATTTAGTTTCCGAGTAGGAACCTTTGAGTTTATGATTCCAGTGAATGAGAACATTGATATGGAAGCTGAAAAGGAAAAATTAACCAAGGAAAAAGAGTATTTGGAAGGGTTTTTAAATTCCGTTCGCAAGAAATTATCCAATGAGAAATTTGTGAGTGGAGCTCCAGAAGCTGTAGTAAATGCTGAAAAACAAAAAGAGGCAGATGCTGTAGCGAAAATTGCTCAAATTGAGGAGCAATTGAAGAGTTTTGCTTAATTCATTTAATTGAAACAAAATAGAATCCCTGCTCGTCAGGGATTTTTTTTTAGAAATAAATTTTAAAATTTGACTTTCTATTTATCTGAAATTTAGTGGCGTATAATTGCTGAAAATCAAATAAATTAGGCTGTAAATTATTGAAAAATTTAGAATCTTCTATTTAAAATGAATTTTGTATTTTTACGCATCCTGAAAATCATACCTTTTATATGTTAGGCATCCTAATTTCAGTATTTCTTGTTGCATTTCTGATTCTTTTTTCGGGTCAATATTTGCGTCCGAAATTCTTTAAGTTTTTAGCAATATTTCCCTTATTGTTATTCGTTTATTTCTGTAGTTTTATTTTTCCCGTTCATTGGGAGAAAAAAATCCTACTATTGAATAAATGGATTCCGAATTTGGGCATCAATTTGGATTTTAAAGTCGATGGATTGTCCTTGCTTTTTGCCTTGTTAATAACGGGTATTGGTACCTTAATCTATTTCTATGCTTCCTATTATCTGAAAAATTACCCCAATCAAAGTCGTTTTTATTGTTATTTGACGATGTTTTTGGGTGCAATGCTCGGTTTGGTATTGTCTGATAATCTGATTACGATCTTTATATTTTGGGAATTAACAAGTATCAGTTCGTTTTTCCTCATCGGATTTAACAATGAAGATGAAGCTTCGCGAAAAAGTGCTTTAACCGCATTGGGAATCACCGGTTTGGGAGGATTTTTCTTATTGTCTGGATTTTTATTGATTTCCAATCTTACAGGTACCTATTCCGTTGATGCATTGTTGAATTCATCGGAAGCGATTCAATCAAGTCCATTGTATATTGGAATTTTGGTGATGATTTTTGCGGGGGCATTTACAAAATCCGCTCAATTTCCGTTTCATTTTTGGTTACCGGGAGCCATGCAAGCGCCAACGCCTGTTTCAGCCTATCTGCATTCTGCCACGATGGTCAAGGCGGGTATTTATATTTTAGCAAGATTTTCACCGATTTTGTCTGACGGATATATTTGGAACAACACCTTGATGATTGTAGGAGGAATTACGATGATTTATGGTGCGTTTCATAGCATTTTCAGAACCGATATGAAATCGATTTTGGCGTATTCCACGATTTCAGCTTTGGGAATTATAGTATTCCTGTTGGGAATTGGAACCGATTACGCAATTTATGCTGCCGTAACCTTTATTTTGGTTCATGCACTTTACAAAGCAACACTATTTTTGGTAACAGGAATCGTGGACCATACGGTTCATACGCGAGATATAACCAAAATCCAAGGTTTATGGAAAACCATGCCTTTGGTGGCGATTGCCTCTTTAATTGCTGCCTTATCAAGTGCGGGAATTCCGCTTACTTTTGGGTTTATTAGCAAAGATTTGGTGTATGAATCAACCTTGGACGTACCTCAATGGGGATTGTGGTTGACGGGATTGGCCTTTGTGACCAATGTTTTTCTGGCTTGTTCAGGATTTTTAGCGGGAATTAAACCTTTTGTTGGAAAAACTTTACCGAATCATAGTGAACTAAAATCTTCTGGAATCTTTTTATGGTTACCAGTCGTAATCTTAAGTAGTTTGACATTATTGTTTGGATTGCTTCCTTCGATTGCTGATTTAGGGATTTTGAAATATTCTTTTGAAGCGGTAGCTCAAGAATCCACTTCTTTGTATTTGAAAATTTGGCATGGATTCAATGAAGTTTTGATGGTAAGTGCATTGACAATTTTGTTGGGATTCATCTTGTTTTTGTTCAATCGATTTTTGCGCCCTTCCTTGCAAAATGTACTGAAATTAGAATCCATCTCACCGAAAGCAATAACAGAATCCATTTCGGAAGGATTTCGAAAATTCGCTTTTATTTATACGCGTTTAATGCATAATGGATATTTGCGAAATTATATTATTTCGATTATCGTATTCATCACTTTATTAGTTGGTTATAGATTGTTAACGACAGTTTCGCTTGAAGTCAATACAAGTGATTTGTCGGAGTTTCGTGTGTATGAATTGACCATTTTTGTGATCATTGTCGTGGCCATTTTTTATACAATACGAACGAGATCGAGATTGGCAGCCATTTCAAGTATTGGAATTGTAGGATACGGCATCTGTTTGATTTTCGTATTCTATGGCGCGCCCGATTTGGCGATGACTCAATTTACCATCGACACCTTGACGGTTGTCTTATTTGTACTAGTATTGTTCAAGTTGCCATCGTTCATGATTATGAGAAATAAAAAAATCCGTTTTCGTGATGCTGTAATTTCCATTTCGTTTGGATTGTTAATCATGATCATTACGTTACAATCATTAATTTATCCAGCAAACAAGGACATCAGTAAGTTTTATGCTGACAACGCCTATGTTTTGGCAAAAGGTAAAAATGTTGTGAATGTTATATTGGTAGATTTCCGTGGTTTTGATACCATGATTGAAACCATTGTTTTGTCAATTGCAGCTTTGGGAGTTTTTGGGCTATTAAAATATAGAAGTATCAATGAAGAAGCAGATTAAAAGTTATAGAAGTAGGATGCAAGCTCGAAAATTCGACTTGATCATTCTCAAAACAGCAACCAATTATCTGATTCCGTTGTTGTTAATGTTTTCCATATTTGTATTGCTACGCGGACATTATTTATCGGGTGGTGGATTTGTTGGTGGATTGATTGCTTCGATTGCATTTGTGCTGCATTCATTTGCCCACTCGACAAAGGAAACATTGGCATTGTTCCGATTTTCGCCCAAAACATTGATTCCAATTGGTTTATCCATATCCTTAATTAGTGCATTAATTCCTGTTTTTATTGGGAAACCCTTTTTGACAGGTGTTTGGATGGAAAAACCCATAGCAGTCATTGGTTCTATAGGAACTGCATTATTTTTTGATATTGGAGTTTATGTGGTCGTGATTGGGGTAACCTTAACGATTTTATTCACCATAAAAGACAATGTGTAGATGGAGCTATTATTGGTGTTATTAGTAGGAATTTTGTACTCTGCGGGCATCTATATGATGTTGCGTAGAAGTATGGTGAAATTATTATTGGGATTGCTCTTGTTGGGAAATGGAGCGAATATTCTCATTTTCTTGACTGGAGGTTTGACCAAGGGTAAACCACCGATTATCAAAGAAGCAAACAAAACTTTTTTAGATGTATATGCGGATCCCGTTCCGCAAGCATTGATTTTGACCGCGATTGTCATCAGTTTCGCTTTGACGGCATTTGCGATTATTTTATTGAAAAAAGTATACGAAACTACAGGATCTGATGATTTGGATTCTATGAACATACAGGATTTAGATATATGATGACGAATTTTATCTTGGCACCAATTATTGTCCATTTGATTACAGCAATCTTATTGCTGTTCTTTTGGCAAAAAGTTTCTGCGCAAAGAATTATCAGCATCATTGGAAATGTATTTGCGTTCATTTGTTGCATCCGATTATTTGTTGCGACAGACACCTACAATTATTTGATTTTGCAAGTTGGAAACTGGGAAGCGCCTTTTGGAATCATATTCGTTTCTGACACCTTTAGTTCGATTATGGTCATGCTCACAGCCATTGTGAGTTTGGCTGTTGGGATTTATTCCACGTTCGCCTTGAATTTAAGTCGAATTAAATACGGCTACTTTTTCATCTTCCATTTCCTTGTAATGGGGCTTTTAGGAGCTTTCTTGACAGGAGATTTGTTCAATTTGTATGTTTGGTTCGAAGTGGTCATTATTTCTTCCTTCGTATTATTGACGCTAGGAGGAAAGAAGCTACAAATGGAAGGTTCCATAAAGTATGTGGCGATGAATATGTTGGCTTCCATCATCTTCTTAACAGCGATTGGAATTTTGTATGGAATCACCGGAACTTTGAACATGGCCGATTTGGCAGTGAAAATTAAAAGCGTTGAAAACGAAGGACTTGTTTCCGTAACGGGATTATTGTTTTTTGCTGGATTTGGAATCAAATCTGCAGTTTTCCCAATGTACTTTTGGTTGCCTTCTTCCTATCATACACCGCCTTCTGCCATTGCAGCAATCTTTGGTGGATTGTTGACCAAAATGGGGATTTATGCCATGATCCGTATGTTTACGTTGATTTTTCAACCCGATGAATTTACCAAGAATTTATTCATTGGAATTGCTATCATGACCTTGATTACTGGAGCATTGGGTGCGGTAAATAAGAAGAGTGTTAGAAGGATGATTTCCTATTTAATTGTGTGTCATATCGGATATTTAATTGCTGGAATTGGTTTGTACACCGAAATAGCATTTATAGGAGTTATTTTTTATTTGATTCATGATGTGGTTGTGAAAAGTAATATTTTGATGATGACGGGATTGATTCAGAAAATCCGAAATACAATTGATATGAGTCGTCTCGGAGGATTGTACAAAGATTATCCGAAACTTTCTTTGATGATGGCTGTAATCATGTTTTCCTTAGTCGGGATTCCGCCTTTGTCAGGGTTTTGGCCTAAAATTCAATTATTTGGAGAGTCTTTAAAATCGGGTCATTATATCTTATTATTAGCGATTTTGTTTGCTAGTTTTATCACCTTATTTGTTATTGCGAAAATGTGGTCAGAGGTATTTTGGAAGGAATCTCCGAAACCTTTGACAGAAGAAACAGATGCCTTCGCTAATTTACCTTATATGCAAAAATTGGCTTTGGTAGCGCCAGTTGTATTTTTGACTTTGGTTTCTTTGTTTATTGGTTTAAATGCGGGAAGCATCTATGGATTGGCAGAAGAAACAGCCAAAGATTTGATGAATCCTAACGGATATATAGAAGCAGTTTTAAACGGAAATTTTGAAAAATGATAAAGAATTTTCTCTTAAATATATTATTATCATTGGTTTGGGTGGCTTTGACAGGGCATTTGAACTATCCGAATTTCTTTTTTGGATTCTTTTTAGGATTTGGTGTTTTATGGGTTTTAGCTAGAACAGGAAATTCCCAAGAAAAACAATATTTCTACAAAGTACCCAAATTATTATTGTTTTTTGTGTTCTTGTTGTATGATATGCTAAAGGCGAATTTGGAAGTAACCAAAGAAATTATCACGCCCAAATTGAATATGAAACCTGCCATCATTCAATATGAGCATCGTTTAAAATCTGATTTTGAAATTACGATGCTAACGAACTTGATTGCATTAACACCTGGAACCATGGTGTTGAAAATTAGTCCCGATAAAAAATATTTGTTTATTCATAGTTTTTATGTGAAGGATAAGGAGAAGTTTAAAGAGCGTATGCGCAATGGTTTAGAGAAAAAATTAATAGAAGTAATCCGATAATGACAGTTGAACAATACATATCCTATGTGATTATTCCCATCATTTGTGTGGCGTTTATCATTATTTTCATTCGTTTTCTAAAAGGTCCGCAAATTGTAGATCGAGTAGTAGCGATTGACTTGATCATCACGTCTGGTGTGGGGGTGATTGGTGTATTTTGTATTTTGTACAACGACCCATCCTTTTTGGACGTTGCAACCATTTTGGCACTAATTGCCTTTTTGAGTACCATTGCATTTTCGTATTATATTGAACAAGGAGATAAAAGCGATAAAGATGAGTGATATATTGATAATGACTTTTTGTACAATTGGCGCCTTATTTATTCTAGTGGCGGCAATTGGTATATATAGAATGCCCGATTTTTATACGCGATTGTCGGTTACAGTAAAAGCCAGTACAATTGGTGTAGGCTGTATTCTTTGTTCAGTTGCTTTTTACTTTTTTGACTTTTCGGTTTCGACCAAAGTTTTTGCCATTATATTCTTTCTTTTGTTGACCTCTCCAGTTGCTGCCTTTATGATTGCAAGAACTGCTTATGTAAGTGGTGTGAAATTATGGAAGAAAACGGAAATCGATGAATTGAAAGATTCTGGAATTTTGGACCAGTTGAATAGAGACGAAACGCCTAAAAGCAAAGCGGTGAATGAAGATTAAATAGAAAGAATTCTTTCATTAATTATTTCACTAATTTTTCGGGCTTTATGCAAAACCATTAAATGATTTCCACCTTCAATTTTGATTGCATCTTGAATATTGGAGATAGGAAACACAATGTCTTTGTCTCCGTGAATATGCACAAAAGGTTTTAAATCAACATGATTTTTCCAATTTACAATTTGATCAATGGACCACGTAAGATATTCAGGATCTCGATAGTCAAAAAACTCTTGTAAATCGGGCATTTTGGACGAATATAACTTTCTAAAAAATGCATACGAAAGTCCTTTATCTGAAGATAAAAAGGATGGAGGAATCAATTTGTGCGCACGAGTTGTTGCTGACAATCGCATGAAACTAGGCAATTCCGATCTGCTTTTTACAGTAGAAATCAGCACATTCAATTTCGGGTCCAAAAACCGATTCATTTCTTGAACGACCAAACCACCAAAGGAAAGACCCATTAAAATAAAATCTTCATCTGTTTGGATGTTTTCAGACATTCTTTGAGCATAATGCTCTAAGGTTTCATGAGATTCTGGTTGTAACCAAGGTAAATAAATGACTTCATGTTCGGCGTCAAATTTCAAGTATTTGAAAGCATTTTGATTAGCTCCTAATCCACTAACCTGATAAATTTTCATGAGTTAAAATGCTAATACTGGTTTCTTTGCAACTTGTACATTTCCATCGGGACTGATCATGACCAAATCCACGATTTCCGTTTGGTTGATTAATTCTTCCGAAAATTCGGTTTCCACTTTTACATAATTTTCAGTGAATCCATGGATTTTTCCATTTTTCTGGTCAGATTCCCATAAGACTTTATGCGTTGAACCCAATTGGGTTTGGTAAAAAGCCAATCGTTTCTTTTCCGATAAGATTCGAAGCATTTTGTTGCGTTCTTTTCGTACATGATGCGGAACAACGCCATCAAATTCAATCGCTTCGGTATTGTCACGTTCTGAATAGGTAAAGACGTGTAAATAAGAGATAGGTAAACTATTCAAGAAATTATAGGTTTCCAAAAACAATTCGTCTGTTTCACCAGGGAATCCAACAATTACATCTACACCAATACAAGCATTGGGCATCACTTCACGGATTTTACCGATTCGATCTTGGTACAATTTCGTCAAATAACGACGTTTCATTTTCTTCAAAATCACATCAGATCCCGATTGCAACGGAATATGAAAATGAGGTACAAAACGATCGGAATTTGAAACGAATTCAATGATTTCATTTCGTAATAAATTCGGTTCAATTGAAGAAATACGAATTCGTTCGATGTTTTCAACTTTGTCTAATTCTTGAACCAATTCCAAAAAGGTATGTTCGTGCTTTTTATTGCCAAATTCACCTTTCCCATAATCTCCAATGTTGACTCCGGTTAAAACGATTTCTTTGATCCCTTTTTCTGCAATTTCACGCGCATTTTTGATGACATTTTCCATGGTATCTGAACGAGAAATTCCTCTCGCCAATGGAATGGTGCAATAGGTACATTTGTAATCACAACCGTCTTGAACTTTCAAGAAAGCACGCGTTCTGTCACCAATCGAATAAGAACCAACATAAAAATCGGCATCTTCAATTTCGCAAGAATGGATGATGGTATCTTCTTGTTTGTTCAAATCGTCCAAATATTCGACAATGTTGAATTTTTCCGTTGCGCCCAATACCAAGTCTACGCCTTCCATTTCTGCAATTTCTTGTGGTTTTAATTGGGCATAACAACCCACAACCACAACAAATCCGTTTGGATTGGCTTTCATGGCATTTTTGACAATGGTGCGGCATTCTTTGTCGGCATTGGCTGTCACCGAACATGTATTGATGACATAAACATCTGATGGCTGATTGAATTCCACACGCTGATAGCCATTGTCCAAAAGGTTTCGGGCAATGGTAGACGTTTCGGAGAAATTTAATTTACATCCAAGGGTGTGAAAAGCAACGGTTTTTTGTTCTGAAAACATAGTGCAAAAGTACGAATTATTTGGATTTTAAAAAGAAAGGGTGATTTCACCCTTTGGAAAGGATGGAACACCTAATATCTGTAGATTTTTCTTGGAGGATCTTTGCCTTAAGAATTTTAATCATAACCATTTAAATAATTCATTATGAAAACATTTACAATTAAATTCCTTGCTTTCTTTTCTTTATGTGCTTTCTTTTTGGCATGTAACGACGATGATAATTCTGATTCCGATCCTAATGAAGATCCAGTTTTGAGCTGTATTCCAGATGCATTATTACCAGACTTGATTGCTTTTTATTCGTTTTCCAATGGTTCTTTGGATGATTTTTCTGGAAATGGCTATCATTTGACCAATCCAACTTCAGCTTCCCCAGGAACCGATCGTGGAGGAAATCCCAATTGTGCATTTGAATTTAATGCTTCTCAAAATGAATTTTTAACCTATGTCAATCCTGGTTTTTTGAATGATTTGGATTCCAATCCGATTACAATTTCATTTTGGTTTCAAACCATTGGTACGAGAGATGGCGGCATGTATGAACAAATGATAGGTCGCGATACAGGAATACATTGTCCTGATACCTATGGACAATGGTCCATAAGTTTATCAGATTGTCGAAATGGAGTGTTTGGTATCAATGATTATAGCCTTTGGGCAGGTGGATTCCCTAATTTTTTAGGAGATACGAATTGTTCCAATAACCCCAGCCTAAATGTTTGGCATCATATCGTCGTGACGTCTGATGGAACGGGTGGAGGCATAAACATGTTCATCGATGGAATTGCTACTACAAGTGTTCCAGGAACTGGTTGTTCAAATCCTTTAGGAACAAACAATGTTGGGGATTTATTCCTAGGCAAGCAATTCACAGGATTATTGGATGATGTAGCAATTTTTGATCGGGTTTTAACTACTGCGGAAATCATTCAATTAAATGACATAGAGCCTTGTTGTCAAGAATAGTTTAAAACAATTTTAATTGTCCTTTTGCTTATAGAATTCGGTAGACTTTTTTAGCCAAATTTAGTCTACCGAATTAGCTCTCTCAAAGATTTATTAATCGTACTCTAAATAAATACTTAAAATTTTACCAAAGAGTTAATTAGCTTCCTTATTTTTAATAACTAAAATCAATACTATGAATTCAAATTATTTACTTTTTGCATTTTTTGTTTCGCTTTGGATTTGCGGCTGTACCAATGATGATAATTCTTCTGGAAATTCTTCCAACTTTTGCACAATTGAGGTTCCTTGTGGTGATCCTGAAGGACTGATTTCTGTTGCGGAAGCAAGTCTGATGGAAGAAGATTATCGCAACCAATTTTACAATCTTATAAATGAGTTTACTTCAGGTACCTATCCAAATTACGAAGGTGCTGGACGTTATGTTTGGTTTGATTTGGAGGAAGTGAAAAAATTCATTGTCTATGTTGAAAAACATGCAGATGAACGAGGATACAATGGGAATTTAGGGCTTCGTGTGTACATGGGCGCCAAAATGCAAAACAATTCCGTTACAGGAGATCCAGAGCCAAGACAAACGGTTTATTTTGTTCCTACTGTTAATCCATCTGGGGGAACCGATTTGGAAGATAATTTAAACATTGTTTCATCTGAACGTTTGAATTTAGGTGGTGCCGGAATTCCAGATGGCACAAATTCAAACGTTGGAATCGGAAATTAATAGCTGAAATTCATCCATATGGGTATTCAAAACTATTTGTATTTAGGATTGGAATTTCTTGCTTGTGTTTTTGCCATTTATTATTGGCCAAAATACAAACATACTTCCTTGTGGATATTTTTACCTTTTCTGATTTATACCTTTCTAAATGAAATTGCGGCTACTTATGTAGCGATTCAATATCAAAATCGAATCTTGTACAATGTTTACATTATCCTTTCCTTTTTGGTCTTTTTGTATTGGTTTGATCGTTTGATTGGTTTGAAATTTTGGAAATGGATGATTCTAGGGATCTTTGGTTTCGTGGTTTTTTATGATATTGAATCCAAAGGATTTGTAATTCCCTTATTGAAAACGGCGATCAATTTTCAATCGATTGTTGTTTTGGGATTTTCCTTTTTGTTTTTTGCGAAATTATTAGGTAAAAAGGAAGTGGTGGAATACCAGAAACTCCCTGAATTTTGGATAGTTACGGGAATCTTGTTATTTTACATAGGATTTGTGCCTTTGTCATTGGTTATTGGCATGGGATACAATGTTCAGGAATTGTATGCCTATGCCATCATTCCTTTGAACTTTATTTTATACGGCGGATATATGATTGGATTCTATGTTTCAGGAAAGCGATAACATATTGTGGGTGGTTTTGGGTATCATGCTGTTGGTGCCTTTGGCAATGGTGCTTCTATTTGTCGTATTCAACAACCGAAAAAATAAATTGATTCAAGAACAAGAATTGGAGAAAAAGCGATTTGAAAATGAATTGGCAGAATCTCAAATCGAAATTCGTGAAGAAACGCTTCGAAACATCAGTTGGGAACTGCATGATAACATTGGGCAATTGGTTACCTTGGCGAAAATACATTTGCAAAATTCTGATTATGAACCAACCAAAATAGAAGAATCAGTCGAAATATTGGGCAATGCTTTGAAAGAATTAAAAGCGCTTTCGAAATCCATCAATCCTGAAAGTTTGAAAAACATGAGTTTGCTGGAAGCTGTTCACAATGAAATGGATCGATTTGAACGGATGAATTTCATCGAGTCGAAATTTGAGATCAAAGGTCAGCCTTTTGATCTTCCTGCCAAGGACGAAATTATTTTTTTCCGCATCATTCAAGAATTCTTTTCCAATACCATTCGGCATTCGCGAGCAACCATCTTAAATGTGGTATTTCATTTCCAGGATATGAAATTGAAAATCGAAATTGAAGACAATGGGATTGGATTTGAAACTTCGGAAGATTTTAAAGGTATCGGATTGAAAAATATGAAAACACGTGCGAAATTGGTTCATTCCGAATTAAAAATCACGTCAGAATCCCAAAAAGGAACGAAATTAACCATTGAAAAACAGTATATAAATGCATAAAGTCGCTTTAGTAGATGACCATACTTTATTGTCACAAGCCATTGGGAATTTGGTGGATGGATTTGAGGAATTTCAGACCGAAGGAATTTTTAAAAATGGTCAAGATTTGCTTACTGCATTGAAAGGAGAAAAAATCAATCCTGAAATCATTTTGATGGATGTCAATATGCCTGTGCTCAATGGAATCGAAACTACTAAAACACTAACCACTGACTATCCAACTATTAAAGTTTTGGCCTTGTCAGTCGAAGAGGAGGAAACCACCATCATCCAAATGCTCAAAGCGGGCGCACGTGGTTATTTGAGCAAGGATATTCAAAAAGATGTTTTATGGCATGCCTTGAAAACTACTTTGGATACGGGCTTTTATCATTCGCCTAATGTTACCCAAGCACTTTTGGGCAATATGACCAAGAAAAATAATGAATTGGATGAATTGAAAGAACGCGAAATCGAATTCATTCAATTGGCTTGTACTGACATGACTTACAAAGAAATAGCTGATAAAATGTTTCTGAGCCCAAAAACTATCGATAATTATCGGGATGCGGTATTTGCCAAACTCAACATTAAAAATCGAGTGGGGTTGGTTTTGTTTGCGATCAAATCTGGGATTTATAAAGTTTGATTTTACTATGTAAAAAGTAAAATGTAAAATGTTTAAGGGAGATTTTTGAAGGAAATGTCGAAGTTTAAAATTAATTAAGTTTAATCTTCTTAAAACCCTTAATTTCTTAATGTTTCAAAAAAAAAAAAAAAACATTAAAGTATCGATAATCAGTATTTTACAATTTAAAATTCGCCATTTTACATTTTTAATTTTCTTCCTCGTCCAACCTTTTTGATTTCCTTCGCATCAATGTCTATAGAAACCAATTTTTCAATTGGTCATTAATAAAACGAAATGATAGACATTATGAAAACATTCCTTTTTTCTTTAGCAACTATTTTCGCAATGGGAAATACAACGTTGGCAAATTCCATTCAAAACGATACTCAATCGAAACCCTCTCTTCAAATTATGAATGAGAATTTAGCAGATCAAAAAATCCAAGTCGCCATTTTATTGGATACTTCCAGTAGTATGGACGGTTTGATTGACCAAGCCAAATCACGCCTTTGGAACATCGTCAATACCTTGACAACTTTGCGTTACCAAGGAAAGAAACCATCGATTGAAATCAGTTTATACGAATATGGAAACGATGGACTTTCAGCTGAAAACGGATACATACGTCAAGTTACACCCTTAACTTCTGATTTGGATTTGCTGTCCGAAAAATTATTTGCTCTTCGTACCAATGGCGGATCGGAATATTGTGGGCAAGTTATCCAAGTTTCAACTGATGAATTGAAATGGTCCAAAGATTCCAAAAGCATGAAATTGATTTACATTGCAGGAAACGAAACTTTTGATCAAGGGAAAGTAAATTACATTGAAGCAATTTCAGAAGCTGTAAAACAAGGAATTTATGTGAATACCATTCATTGTGGTGATGATTATGCAGGTATAAATGGAAAATGGAAAGATGGAGCAGAGAAGGGGAAAGGCGAATATTTTTTCATTGACCATAACCAAAAAATTCGCTACATCCCAACGCCTTATGATGTGAGAATTGATGAGTGCAATACGCGACTAAACCAAACCTACATCTATTATGGTGCGCAAGGTGCTGTGATGAAAGAGCGTCAGGTGCAGCAAGATGTCATGGCAGAAGGTGTTAGTATGGAGAACAAAGTAACCAGAACTGCTGCCAAAGCAAATTATAGCTATTCAAATGCTTCTTGGGATTTGGTGGATGCATTGGATCAGAAAGATATGGATTGGAAGAATTTGGACAAATCCACTTTGCCAGAAAAATACCGAAATCTTTCGAATGAAGCCTTGAAAAAAGAAGTAGAAAAATTACAAGCTGAACGAAAATTGATTCAGAAAGAAATTTTGGAACTCAACCAAGAACGTGAAAAATTCATCCAATCAGAACTCGCTAAATCAGGTGATCAAGAAACCGATTTGGGTGCAGCCATTACACAAGCGGTCCTGAAATTTGCCAACCAAAAAGGATATGTGCAGGAGAAGTAATTGGTAGTAAGAATTAAGAATATAATTTAGGAATTTCTTTAAAATAAAAATTCGGTGCTCGTTCTTTCACCAGCACCGAATTGAAAAATCCACTTTTTTCTTTGAACTCCGATTGAGTGAAAACTCGTCGGGGTTCATTTTATATTATAAGAAATTATATCCTACACTAATTCCCATATTGGAGTAATTAGAATTCCAATTGTAATAATCTGACAAAATTTTTCGTTTGGTGTACACATTAAATTCTACCGAAAATTTCGAATTGAAAGAATACCCAATTCCAAACATAAAATTGTTACCAGATTTTATATCCATTGTATCGACATGATGTTCAAATTTAAAATCTCCTCCAACATTCAAATCCCATAAAATCGCACCATGTGTGAATATTCTGGAACTTGAACTCAACAAGAAATAATGCCTTACGCCCAATGGCAATTCAATGGAATTGTATTCAATCGTAGAACCATGTTGTCTTATTTCATTCATTCCTTCTGCTTTGTAAGCTTTATAGGTAGGAGAAACAAACAATCCCCATTTGTTTTTATGGAACGGCAATAGATATTCAAATTCAACCCCAATTTTAAAAATGGTTTTACTTCCAAAATCGATATACGAATTATTTAATGCAGTATTCACAACATCTAAATTCGTGAAGCTAACACCTGGTTTGATGTATAAATTAAAGTCAGATTTTGTTTTTGAAACAACGTAATTTGATCCAGTTGAATTATTACATTCATTATACTTTTCAAAATGATTCACCAAGGAACTTCTGGAATAATTCAATCGTAAAAACTGATCATTCTTGAAATTGCAATTGACATTGGCACGTAATTGATTTTTAAATTGATCATTGGTAGCGATTTTATTTACATCAACAAAATATCGCTTGTAAATCAACTGCGTAATTTCACCGCCTTCATTTTGAAAGAAAAATCGGGTAAATTGAGGCTCTTTGTAGGAAAACAAAGTAGATTTTCCCTCGACCATCGTTTCTAAGAAAACCGTTTCAGTTTTGAATTCTGGATTTTTTTGATGACTCAAATTGCTCATTTCTTCGGAAGAGCGATCCATTTTAATTGTCGCTTTGATATATTTAGACTTTTGATCGATTCCAAATTCCTTCATATCATGAATGGTTTTGATTTGAACATCACTATCCAAATTCTCTTTAAACTCAATTGTAGAAGGATTTTGGTTCCAATCTAAATTTTTAATAAATCCAGTGATTTTTTGATTCATCGGATTGATGTAATAACCTGGTTCGTATTTTATTTGAGCCATGGCAATTGCAGAAAAGAAAATCAGTAAAATGGGTAAAATTTTTCTCATGTTTGGTATGTTTCATTAAGATGACAAATCAAGGGAAAATTAGCATGAGAAAAAAATATTTAACCCAATAATCGTCTAAAATTCATGTTTTTAGAAATCTACTCGAAATTTAAATCCGATTCCATGTAGATTTTCGATGGAAATATTGGTTTCACCTGTAAAGATTTTGCGAAGTCTAGAAATAAAAACATCCAAACTTCTTCCCATAAAATAATCATCATCGCCCCAAACGGCTTTTAAAATTTCTTCTCGTTTGACTACTTTGTTTTGGTTTTCCACGAAAAATTTCAAAAGTTCCGATTCGCGCTGGGTTAGTTTTATTTCGGTACCATTTTTAGTTACTTTATAATTTTTGGAATCAAATTGAAATTCTCCTATGGAAATTTTGAGGTTTTCAGATATGGTTCTTTTTTGGGAGCGCTTCAAAAAGATTTCGATTTTTAGCATCAATTCCTCTATACTAAAAGGTTTAACCAAATAATCATCTGCACCAATTTTCAATCCTTTTATGCGATCTTCTTTTAAGGTTTTGGCTGAAAGAAAAATAATGGGAATTTCGGAATTGATTTTACGAATGTTTTCTGCCAATTCAAATCCGTCCATTTTGGGCATCATGATATCCAACAAACAAATATCAAATTCTTGTGATTGAAAACACTGAAATGCATCTTCACCATTGGCGCAATGCACGACATCATAATGCGTTTCCAAATTGTCTTGGGTGAGAAACGCGATGGTTTCGTCGTCTTCTGCGTATAGAATTTTGTATTTAGTCATGATTCTTAATCGGAATTTCTAGCTGGATAATCAAACCTCCTTTAGGATTTTGTTTGGCTTCAACTTTCCAGTTATGTTGTTGAACGATTTTCTTTACATAAAACAAACCTAAACCAAATCCCGTAACTTCAGCTGATTTAGAATTGGGAACTCGGTAAAATTTATCAAATATCTGCGCTATTTTTTTATCTTCAACACCACAGCTTTCATCAATGAATTCCAACAAAACATGTTTTCGTTTGAGATGGGAAATAATGTCGATTTTCGGACTTGTTTCACTGTATTTAATGGAATTATCGATCAGATTTTGAACCAAATTTTCAAAATGAAATTCATCTGCCATAATCTGAATTTCTGGATTGAGTTGTAGATTGAATTTTGCCTTAGGATTTTTGGTTTGAAAATTTTCAACAATGGATTCAATAGTGGATTGAAGGAGAATTTTTTTCGGCTGAATTTTAATGGCAAATTCATCATTTCGAGCAATATTCAAGATTTTGTCTACATGTTGATTCAATTTATTTCCTTGGGATGTAATGATTCCTGCCAATTGTTCCAATTTTGAATTGGATTTGATGGTTTCATGTTTGGTTAAAGAATTCGAAGCAAGTAAAATAGAGGATAGGGGAGTTTTGAATTCATGCGTCATATTGTTGATGAAATCTCGCTGCAGTTCCGAATATTTTTTATGTTGAATCAAGGTATAAATCGAATAGACATAAATGCTTAGAATGAAAATTAATGCTCCAGATAAAATGAACCAAAATTTCAAATTTCCAATTAAATAGGAACTTTCATCTGGAAAACGAATCGCAAAATAATACACCAAATCTTTATAAGGCGTGAATTCTATTTTTTCTTGGGGAGTAGGTTCATCTTGTATGGAAATCAGCTTTCCATACATCATATCATCGCTTTCACAATTGTAAATGGCGTATTCGTAATCCGTAAAAATATTTTGTTTGGAAAATTCTGATTTTAAATAATGTTCCAACACAGCAGGTTCGATGTCATCGTTTACATTGACTACGTAATAATCATGCGAAACTTTTTGAATTAGGTCTTTGGCAGAAAATTCATGACCATTGTGTTCGTATATTTTTCGCGCAACTTCCAAAAGTGCGACATGGGTTTTTTGGGAAAACTTTTTTTCTTCTAATTTATAGGCTTGATAGGTCCAAATACATTGTGCAATCAACAATCCGATGGTTGCCAAAAGTCCTAAAAGGATGAGAATATTTAAACGATTTATTTTCAAAATGCTCCTATCAAATTTTGGTTGATTTCCATTTGAAATCTTATTAGATGCACAATATTACATTATTTTGAAGGGAAGCAGTTGTCTATTAACAACTCATTAACAAACCTTTGAAAGCGATTAACAACAGCATAGGGAAAAGCAAGTTACATTTGTTCAAATCATTTGATAACGCTAAAAATAACAATATGAAAATCATTAAAACAACTCTGCTTGCGCTTACCTTATCTGCAGTACCATTTTCTGCAGCCGTAGCCATGAATGGAACAGAGATTATTGAAAAAATTGCTGATGCTATAAGCTGGAAATCTGAAACCATAGATGTTGGAGAAATTCCTCAAGGAAAACCACACGCCATTAAATTTGAATTTACCAATACAACCTCAAAACCTGTATTGATCACCAATGTGAAAGCTGCTTGCGGTTGTACAGCAACTGATTATTCAAAAACGGCGATTGCTCCAGGGAAAATGGGATATGTGAACGCTACCTACAATGCTGCAGCTCAAGGTGCATTTACAAAATCAGTTACCGTAACAACGTCTGATACCAATCAACCCAAAGTATTGACATTTAAAGGAAAAGTAAATCCTAAATAATATATAAATAGGATCTTTTGATTCTATTTTCCATTTTTATTCTAAATTTATGTAACAATAAAAGGAAGCTGTTTTGGCTTCCTTTTTTATGAAATTAATTCAGAATTAACTTACTTTTTAATAATCTTTTTCGTTTCAATTGTTTTTCCATTTTCCTCAAACGAAATAAAATAATTACCTGTTGGTATAGAACTTAAATTCAGTTCTGCTCGTGTTGTTGAAATTTTTTCTGTTAAAACCAATTTTCCCGATGAGTCTCTGAGTTTTACAGATGTAATTTTTAAATTAGGATTTTCAAAGGTTAATTTGTCTTTTACGGGGTTTGGATAAAATTTGAAATTCAATTTATCAATATACGAAACAGTCATTAAATTATTTGTATAAATTGCTTGATCATTAACTTCATTTTGTATTATGAGTATTTTACTTCCATCTTCGTTTGGATTTATAGAATATAAAAAATCATGTTCAAAATAATTAACATAGAAATTAACATACAGATTTTCAAAGTTTATATTTTCTATCTCAGAACAAGTTTCACCATCATTACAACAACTTATGTCAAAAAATGAAAATAAAGTAGGATCCATATTTATGATAGTCCCAGTTATAGGTGAGCATACTTTTGAATCAAAAAAATAAGTAGTTCCCTCTTCAATTACAAATTCTTGAAAACTAAGTTTAACATGGTCAAACTCATCACTAATGGGAGGAAATATCTCATTATTGTTTATTACTAATTTTTCAAGATACCAAGTGTTTTCTACCAATTCATCTTGTGAATATACTAGTGAGAATATACTTGAAAAAGCGATGAAATAAATTATTTTAAAAAATTTCATAATATCAATTTTTAATTATGTTTTTAGAATCAACTATTGCATCGTTACAAATCAATGTAACTGTAAATATTCCAGAAGAATAATTTGAGAGATTTAAATTAATCTGATTATTTGTTGTATTTAATATATAATTCTCACTTCCAGATGTAATGGTATTTGTTATCATTAAATAAGCAGAAGAAGCAGACGAGGCATCATAAGAAATCGTAACTTGTGAGCTTACTGGATTAGGAATAATTGTTCCTAATGAATAAGGGTTATTGCCTATAACTTCTATTTCTTTATAGTCTTTCAAACCATCAAGATCTGAAATGATTTCCAATTTATAGGTTTTGGCTATTTCAGGACTTACCGTTAATTCTGTTCCGCTGTGAATAAGATTTCCCTCCGAATCATACCAGTTGTAAGTAGCTGATTCATTTATGTTTTCGGCAATAATTGTGGAGGAATTGGAATTTTCAATTACTTCAGCATCTGCAAGAACATCGTTTCGATTTTCTTTAATAATTTGTATGGTTGCACCTCCTATGATTTCACTATTTGAAACGTCTTTTTGAATAATATTATATTCATATAATTGTTTGTCGATAAGTTCTTTGGTCAGGAAGTTAAATGTGATTTCAACTGTTCCACTTTCGCCTGGTGCTAGTGTAATATTGCTTAATTTGGGATTATTACCGCTTATATGTTTAGAGTAAGTATCTCTTGTAGGATCAGCATCAAAGATAGAACTACCACCTGCAAGCCATTTACTATGAAGGAATTCATCCATTACAATTCTGACTTCCGCTTCTTCGTAAATAGATTTTTGATAGGCAGCATTTTCTTCATTTAATTCTAAAGAATATGTTTTAGTCTCCTCCGTAAGATTTGCTATCATGAAAGAGGCAGAAGTTATAGGAGAGTCAATCAAATCAACAATGTTAAAATTTTTCCAAGCAACATTATTATTATTTTTCACGTAATTGGTGATGTTTAATCCATTTATATAATTAATTGGATCATCATCTGAAATTATTCTTGCTAATAATCCAAAATTTCCACTCAACGATATTGCACCAGGGTAATTTGCAGGGTTAGGAGGAAACCATTCAAATTTAAGAATTGTTTCTTGTCCAGGACCTAATTGAGGAATATTTAAGGTTCCAATTAATCCTCCCGAGGGATTACTTGGTGTTCCTAAACTTCCATCCCACGCTGTTGGCCAAGATTGTGCTGTCCCAGCATAACTCCAATAAAGTTTTAATTCATCTTCACCAGAAGAGTTCTGACAATCATAATTAGTAACTCTAACATAAACAAAATTTGGTTGAGTTGCACTGTATTCTACAGATTGGTGCACTTCATTGTATCGTCCATCATCTTGATTTCTGACCCAAATATCTTGACTATTCCAGTAATACGTAGAAATATTGTTTGGCTCATTTCCTAAATCTGTCTCTGTATCCCTAACCACTAAATTTAATTTAGGGTTATCCTCATCCAAACACTCAACTGTTTTTACAGCTCGAAAAACATTTAATCTTCCTGAACCTAATTTTCCAATATAAGGTTGATTGTATGGAATCCAAAATATATCATCTGCTGTAGATTTTAGAATATTTTCCACTTGATTTGGTGTTAAACTTGGTTTTACAGACAAAACAAGTGCTGCCGCTCCGGCAACCATTGGAGAAGAGTAAGATGTACCCCATGCTGTTCCATATTGATTATTATCTTTTAAAATTCTAATATGGTATCCAGGTGCAACAATGTCTACTTTATCATTATGTTGGTGTGTGCTTTCTTCTGGATTAAGTGGGTCTATCACATTTTGATGGACATCACGCCAACTAAAAGCTCCATAAACTGGATCGTAATAATCTACTGGATTTGTATGCCCGACAGATGAAACAGAAAGTACATAATCATAAGAAGCTGGGTATACATAATTATTTGAATCTCCACATGATCCATTTCCTGCAGAGGCAACTACCAAAACATTTTTATTTAAACGTAAATCTTTATAAGCCTCAGCATTTATTGGACTGTAAGTACATCCACCCCAACTAGCATTGAGGATTCTAACATTTGGAATTTCTGCCAATTCATAAAGCTTTTGCACACTATATGTTTGGCTTATAGCTAATTTTGTGTTATACCCAATTCCTGCTATACCATCATTATTGTTAGTATTTGCAGAAACAGTCCCAGCAACTGATGTTTCATGTTCAATATTTAAAACAGTGCCAGGCACAAAACTGACCGCTTTTCCAACCAAATCTTCATGATTATCTTCATATTTTGTATCAGCAATACCAACTATAATTAGAGGATTATTACCAATAGTAATGTCCCACGCTTTATTGGCTCTTACCAAAGTTAATTGAGTTTTAGCTTGCCCACCTTCAACATAATAAAAATCATTTGGTTCAAGCATTAATTCTTCTATTGGGACTTTTTCTGCATATTCAATTTCTAATCTATTACTAAAAGATGTAACATCATTGTCAGTATTCGTTTTGACCAAATATACTCTTTGTAAATACGCAGAACTTGAAAGTGGAAAAGCTTTCTCATACTCAAAAATTATTTTCCCTTGAAAAAAAGAATTTAAAGACGAATTGGCAAAACTCAAATTTAATGTCCCATTAGAATTTGTAGTTTTAGATTGGGGTTCAAGTGAATGATCTACATTTTCAACCACATAATAAGAATATTGATTTTGTGCAAAAACAAAAGTTCCCAAAGTAGCCAAAAACATAAATAGAATAAAATTTTTAGTTATTTTTGTTGGGTGATTTAAATTTTGATTGATTGATTGATTGATTTCATGAGAAGAGGCTTTAAAAGTTTTAATAAATTTAGGAAATTAAATGTTAAAATTTCATATAATGGTTAAGAAATTTATAATAACATTTTAAATACAGGGAAAAATACTTTATAAAAATAAGTATTTTCCATTATTATATTTATCAATTAATTTTATCTGAATGGTCAAAAAAACGGATTCATATATAGTTCCGTTGTTTTATTTGGTTTTATGGACAAAAAAAGGATACCTAGTAAAGATATCCTTTTTTATATGTTGTTGAAATTTTATTTATTCTTCCACCAAAACCCATTCACCTGATTCGATCATTGGTTTGGCTTGTTTGAATTTCATTTCTTGTTTTTCACCTGTTTGCGTGTTTCGGATGCTCACTTTATCATTTGGCAAAATCTTCGTCACATTTCTTGGTGCCGTAACTTCACCTCTTGGTTCAGCAGTAGAAGTAGATGTGAAATAACCGTTGTTACCAGAAGATTGTCTCGGTTGTTGAGCCTGTTGAACTGGTTCTTCGCCACGATTGGTTTCCACTTTTTCTTGTTTCACTTGCTGACGAGCTTGTTGAATTTGCTCTGGATCTGGAGTTGGCAATTGTCCTTTGTACAAGAAAGAAATGATTTCCTTGTTCACACGATCCAACATTCTTTGGAAAATATGGAAAGATTCTTGTTTGTAAATAACCAACGGATCTTTTTGTTCGTAAACTGCATTCTGAACTGAACGACGTAAATCATCCACATCACGTAAGTGCTCTTTCCAATGCTCATCGATCAAACTTAAGATGATTCCTTTTTCGAAATCTTTTACCAATGATTTTCCTTGCGATTCATAAGCTTCTTTTAAATCGGTTACGACCATCAAAGAACGAATACCATCAGTGAAAGGAACTTGGATTCTTGAGAATTGGTTCGCAGGATTTTCATACACACTTGCAATAATCGGATACGCAATTTCTGCTTGACCATTGACATGTTTTTGATAATCCAATAAAGCAGCTTGATAAACTTTTTCAGTCAAATCTCTTACAGACGTTGATTTAAATTCTGCTTCAGAAACTGGAGAATCCATTGTGAAGAATTTGATCAAATCAAATTCGAATTCTTTGAAATTCTCATTGTTTTTGGCATCACGAACGATAGAAGCTGTCGTATCATAAATCATGTTCGCAATATCAACGTCTAGACGTTCTCCGAACAAAGCATTTTTTCTACGACGATAAATAACTTCACGTTGTTTGTTCATCACGTCATCGTATTCCAACAAACGTTTACGAACCCCAAAATTGTTTTCTTCTACTTTTCGTTGGGCACGCTCAATGGATTTTGAAATCATCGAGTGTTGAATCATATCTCCTTCTTTATGTCCCATACGGTCCATCAATTTGGAAATTCTTTCCGATCCAAACAAACGCATCAAATTATCTTCCAAAGAAACATAAAACAATGAACTTCCTGGATCACCTTGACGACCTGCACGACCTCTTAACTGACGGTCAACGCGACGAGAATCGTGACGTTCTGTTCCGATAATAGCCAAACCACCAGAGTTTTTCACTTCTTCGGTTAATTTAATATCGGTACCACGCCCCGCCATATTGGTTGCAATTGTTACAACACCTGGACGCCCCGCTTCGGTTACAATGTCTGCCTCTTTTTTATGCAATTTCGCGTTCAATACATTGTGAGGGATTTTTCTCAATTGTAGAGCACGGCTCAATAACTCTGACATTTCGACATTGGTTGTTCCCACCAATACCGGTCTTTTTTGATTTTGAGCCAAATCCACTACATCCTCAATAACGGCATTGAATTTTTCGCGATTCGTTTTGTATACTTTGTCTTGTAAATCTTGACGTGCAATTGGTCGATTGGTTGGAATTGCAACCACGTCCAATTTGTAAATTTCCCAAAACTCACCAGCTTCCGTTTCTGCAGTACCTGTCATACCAGCCAATTTGTTGTACATACGGAAGTAGTTCTGCAAGGTAATGGTTGCAAATGTTTGGGTTGCAGCTTCAATTTTTACATTTTCTTTTGCCTCAATCGCTTGGTGTAAACCGTCTGAATAACGACGTCCATCCATGATACGCCCTGTTTGTTCATCAACGATTTTCACTTGACCATCCATCACCACATATTCGATGTCTTTTTCAAATAGGGTATAGGCTTTCAACAATTGAGTCAAGGTATGAATACGTTCAGATTTGATGGAGAATTCACGGAAGAATTCTTCTTTTTCTTTGTATTCGTCTTCTTTCGAAAGTTTTTTAGATTCGATTTCACCAATGGTTGTAGAAACGTCTGGTAAAATAAAGAAATTTGGATCATCCATTCCTTTGGATAAATACTCAATTCCTTTATCGGTCAAATCAACTTGATTATTTTTTTCATCGATCACGAAATACAAATGCTGATCTACCTGAGGCATCTCACGGTTGTTATCGGCAATGTAAATCGCTTCTGTTTTTTGCAATTGGGTACGAACACCTTCTTGACTCAAGAATTTGATCAATGGTTTGTATTTCGGTAAACCTCTAAATACTTGGAACAAATTGAATCCACCTTCTTTTTTATCGCCTTCCTCAAATAATTTTTTGGCTTTGTTTAAGGTTTTCCCTAATTCTTCACGTTGGATGTTGAACAATTGTTCCACTTTTGGACGCAAAGCGTCAAATTCTTGACGATCTCCTTGTGGAACTGGACCAGAAATAATCAAAGGCGTACGCGCATCGTCAATCAATACCGAGTCTACCTCATCGACAATGGCAAAGTTTAATTCGCGTTGAACCAAACTTTCTGGTGAATTGGCCATATTGTCACGCAAGTAGTCGAAACCAAATTCATTATTGGTTCCATATACAATATCGGCACGATAAGCATTTCTTCTACCTTCTGAATTGGGTTGGTGATTGTCGATACAATCTACACGTAATCCATGGAATTCAAAAATTGGAGCCATCCAAGCCGAGTCACGTTTTGCCAAATAATCATTGACCGTAACCAAGTGAACACCGCGTCCTGTTAAAGCATTTAAGTAAACAGGAAGTGTTGCTACCAAGGTTTTTCCTTCCCCAGTTTGCATCTCAGCGATTTTACCTTGGTGTAAAGCTGTACCACCAATTAACTGAACATCGTAGTGAACCATGTCCCAAACGACTTCTTTCCCAGCTGCATCCCAAGTGTTTTTCCAAATTACTTTGTCTTCCCCTTGAATTACTACGTAAGATTTTGTTGCAGCCAAAATTCGATCAAATGGAGTAGCGGTTACTTCAATCTCTGGATTATCTTTGAATCGTTTTCCAGTTACTTTCATCACAGCGAAAGCTTCTGGTAAAATATCCATCAAGATTTTCTCTTCGATTTCATAAGCTTCTTTGTTCAAACGGTCGATTTGTTCAAACAAACCTTCTTTTTGATCAAAGTTTTGAATGGATTCTGCTTCTGCTTTTAATTCTGCAATTTTATCTTTTTGTGATTTGGTAGCATCGGCCAATTTGGATTTGAATTCTTCCGATTTCGCTCTCAATTGATCGTTAGAAAAGCTATCTATTTGCTTTTCAGCTTCCAATGTTTTGTCAGCGTATTTTCGTAATTCTTTTACATCTTTTAGGTTTTTGTCACCCAAAAAACCTTTTAAGACTTTTTCGATTAAACTCATAATTCTTCTTTTCTACCCGATTACCATCTAGTATAAGTACCACTTATTAAAGATTGAATCGTGTTATATTTTAAGTAAAAAAGCCCAATTCGGGCTTTGATTTTTAGTATTCATCTTCATTCCAAAGGAAATCATCATCGGTTGGATAATCTGACCAGATTTCCTCGATGCTTTCATATGAATCTCCTTCATCTTCAATTGATTGCAAGTTTTCTACAACTTCTAAAGGCGCACCCGTACGGATCGCATAATCGATTAATTCATCCTTTGTTGCAGGCCATGGTGCATCACTTAAATAAGATGCTAATTCTAAAGTCCAATACATATTTTTAAACTTTATACTGTTAATATATTACATTTTTTTGATCACCTTACTGGTTTAAGAGTCAGGTGCTTTTGCGAAATCAAAAAATTTGCCAAAAAAATACTTGTCAGTCTTTTCATGCAAATAATTAATTTTGGGCAAATGTATCGAAAAAAATGACAAATAAAATAAGTAATTTATTCAAAATTAAATATCCAATTATCCAAGGTGGAATGATTTGGTGTAGCGGATGGAAATTAGCGTCAGCCGTTAGTAATCAGGGAGGTTTAGGCCTTATAGGGGCTGGAAGTATGTATCCCGATGTGCTGAAGGAGCACATCTTAAAAGCACAAAAAGCGACTGACAAACCATTTGGTGTCAACCTTCCTATGTTGTATCCCGATATAGAGAGTCATATTGAAACGATCATTTCCCATAAAGTTCCTGTTGTATTTACATCTGCCGGGAACCCTAAAACATGGACGGAAATTCTTAAAAATGAAGGAATTATGGTTGTGCATGTTGTGAGTAGTGTGAAATTTGCCCAAAAAGCACAAGAAGCGGGAGTAGATGCAGTTGTGGCAGAAGGTTTTGAGGCAGGCGGTCATAATGGCAGAGATGAGACTACGACTTTTTGTCTGATTCCCGATGTCAGACGTCAGATTGATATACCATTAATTGCCGCAGGAGGAATTGGAACTGCCAATCAAATTGCAGCAGCTATGATTTTGGGAGCAGATGGTGTTCAAATCGGATCTCGTTTTGCTGCAACAAAAGAATCTTCTGCACATGATTTGTTCAAAAATGAAATTGTCAAGGCAAAAGAAGGAGATACTTTGTTAACCTTAAAAGAATTAGCACCTGTGAGATTGTTGAAAAATCCATTTTTTCAAGAAGTTCAAGCGGCATATCAAAATTGTGCTACTAAGGAAGATTTAATTGAGTTATTGGGTAGAGCAAGAGCGAAACGTGGAATGTTTGAAGGTGATTTGGTCGAAGGTGAATTGGAAATCGGACAAGTTTCTGCTTTGATTGATGAAGTGAAATCTGTAAAAGAAGTAATGGAAGAATTGGTTGGCGGAATCAATCAAATGAATTTTCATTTCAAAGATTCTTTTCAAGCTTAATTCAATTCAGATAGAAATAGATTCTGCAAGACCTTTCGTTTCGTTGGGTTTTGCAGAATTTCTTTTTGTGAATTTATTGTTATTTGGTATACAACTCTGGATTTAAGGCTGCAGGCGACCAATTTCTAAAAAAATCCATTACCAATTTCTTGCTATGACCTTTTCCTTCTTCTAAATATCCGGAATTTTGGGTATGAATTCGTTTTCCATCTGCATCTAATATGACGAACACAGGAAAACCAAATCGTTGCGGATAATCCAATGATGCCAACACATCTAGATTTTTATTTTCTTTGGAATAATTCAAATGATAAACCACATAATTTTCATCTAGAAAACTCCTAATTTCTTCATCGGTTGTTGTCAAATCATGAAACAATTTGCACCAGCTGCACCAATTTCCACCCAACTGAATCAATACATGTTTGTTGCTTGATTTGGCTAATTGAACCGCATTTTCGATGTCTTTCTTGGCATCGGCTTCGGGATTGTAAACCGAAAATTTTTCTTGCGATAAACCAATTTGAAAGAACAAGCTTACAAAGAATAGAAATGCAAAATTTTTCATGATTATTTATTTTGAAACAAAATTAGGACATAATTTAATAAATGCTCGATAAATTACTCCTAAGATTGAATTTTCTGTATATTTGTAGCTTGATTTAATCGAAAAATTACTTTATTAAAATAGTTTAAATACAGATTTTGAATTGAGAAATTTATGGTCGAAAGAATTGAAACCCTTTGAAGGAATCATTCGCAAAGTTCAGTGTTCATTAAGAGTTTAAAGATTCCACACTTCCGGAATTTTAAACTTTTACAAGCAATTAATTAAGAAAATTAGAGAATGAACACTAGATATGTAGATTTAATTGAACAATCCTTTTACTTCCCAACCGAAGAATTTACGATGGAAGATGGCAATTTGCAATTCCATGGTATTGATTTGATGAAACTAATAGAAGAACATGGTACGCCCTTAAAGTTGACCTATCTTCCAAAAATTTCACAAAACATCCAAAAAGCCAAAAGTTGGTTTGAAACCGCACGTAAAAATGTTGGTTACAAAGGGAAGTATAACTATTGTTACTGTACCAAAAGCTCACATTTTCATCATGTTTTGGAAGAAGCGTTGAAAAACGATATTCACATCGAAACTTCTTCTGCCTATGACATCAACATCGTCGAGAATTTATTGGAAGAAGGTTTGTTGACGACCGATAATTATGTGATCTGTAATGGATTCAAACGTGCGCAATACATTGAAAACATTGCGAGATTATTGAACAATGGCCATAAAAAAGTGATTCCTATCATTGATAATTATGAGGAGCTTCCTTTGTTGTTGGAATCGACTGATAAGAAATTTGAAGTCGGAATACGTATTGCATCGGAAGAGGAACCAAAATTTGAATTTTATACCTCTCGTTTAGGAATTGGGTACAAAGACATTGTTCCTTTTTACAACAATTACATTCGCGATGAGAAGAATGTGAAGTTGAAAATGTTGCATTTCTTCATCAATACGGGAATTAAAGACAATTCTTATTATTGGAACGAATTGAACAAATGTTTACAAGTCTATGTGAAATTGCGTGAGATTTGTCCGACATTGGATAGTTTGAACATTGGAGGAGGATTTCCAATTAAGAATTCACCTGGATTTCAATTTGACTATGCCTATATGGTGGAGGAAATTTTGAATCAGATCAAAATCATTTGTGATGATTGGGAAGTTCCAGTTCCGCATATTTTCACAGAGTTTGGAAGTTTTACAGTTGGAGAAAGTGGAGCGGTTATCTACAAAGTTTTGCAACAGAAAAAGCAAAATGACCGTGAATCTTGGAATATGATTGATTCTTCCTTCATGACCACTTTGCCAGATGCATGGGCGATTTCGAAACGTTTTGTGATGTTTCCAGTCAATCGTTGGAATGATCGCTACGAACGCGTATTGTTGGGAGGTTTAACGTGTGATTCCGATGATTATTACAATTCGGAACAGCATGTTAACGCCATTTATCTTCCGAAATTCAATCCGAATAAACCCTTGTATGTAGGATTTTTCAATACAGGTGCTTATCAGGATAACATTGGTGGATTTGGCGGAATTCACCATTGTTTAATTCCTCAACCGAAATACATTTTGATCGACGAAAACCATGAGGTAGAAGTTTTCTCGGAACAACAAACGCATGAAGAAGTCTTGGATATTTTGGGATACAACCAATACAATAAATCGAAAGTAAATAAACAAAACAAAAAATAATAAGAAATGAGCAAAGGACCAATCAGTAAGTTCATTGAACATAACTACAGACATTTCAATGCTGCGGCTTTAATGGATGCGGCAAAAGGATATGAATCGCATTTAGCAGAAGGAGGAAAGATGTTGATCTCTTTGGGCGGAGCTATGTCAACTGCCGAACTAGGAGTTTCTTTGGCAGAGATGATTCGTCAAGACAAAGTTCATATCATTTCCTGTACAGGAGCTAATTTGGAAGAAGATGTGATGAATTTGGTTGCCCATTCTCATTACAAAAGAATTCCAAACTGGAGAGATTTAACTCCTGAACAAGAACGTGAGTTATTGGATACGCATTTTAACCGTGTAACCGATACGTGTATTCCTGAGGAAGAAGCTTTCCGTCGCTTGCAAAAACATTTAGAAGATGTATGGCATGCTGCTGAAGAAAAAGGTGAGCGTTATTTGCCACATGAATTTTTGTATCAAGTGGTAAACTCTGGCGTTTTGGAACAATACTACGAAATCGATCCAAAAGATTCATGGATTGTTGCAGCTGCTGAGAAGAATTTACCGATTGTTTGTCCAGGATGGGAAGATTCTACAACCGGAAATATTTTCGCTTCCAATGTGATCAAAGGAAATTTGAAAGCTTCTACTGTTAAGTCTGGAATTGAGTACATGATTTACTTGACAGAATGGTATCGTGCCAATTCAGATGGAAAAGGAGTAGGGTTCTTCCAAATCGCTGGAGGAATTTCTGGAGATTTCCCAATTTGTGTTGTGCCGATGATGTACCAAGATTTGGAATGGACAGATGTACCTTTCTGGTCTTATTTCTGTCAGATTTCTGATTCTACGACTTCTTATGGATCGTATTCAGGAGCAGTTCCAAATGAGAAAATCACTTGGGGGAAATTGGATATCGACACACCTAAATTCATGATTGAATCAGATGCTACAATCGTAGCGCCTTTGATTTTCGCTTGGATTTTGGGGCAATAATTGTTGATAATCATTGAGATATAGAAAACTCTTCTTATTTTAGGAAGAGTTTTTTTATCCCCTAATTATGAAAATAGCACTATTTAGTTCTTGTCTTTTGATTGTGATGGCTTGTACCACTGCAAAAGAATCGACAACCACAAAAAATTTTTCTGAAAAAAATAAAGATCTACGATATGGATATTCTGCATCGAATCCTATAAAAGTTGGAGGTGTCACAGATGGACCTGCTCGAGAACGTGATTATTTGTATTCACTTTCTGGACCAAGTGGTGAGAAAATTTGGTTCTCTAGGCAAGGTAGTTGTTGCGCATTTAAAACAGAAAATAGTCCTTTTGGAGATAATGCTTTGTTGGATAAATATTCTGTTACCTATGAAGGAAAGGGAGACACCGTAACCTTGTATCTCAATATGTACGACGAAGATGTATTGTATGCGCCAGAAGGTTTCAAATTTAGAATGTAAAAGAAAAAAAACTCCTTTAAATAAAGGAGTTTTTATGATAAATCTCGGTAATTACGTTTCTTTGTTTGGTTAGATAAACTTTCCAATTAATTTAGGGACTTAATTGGTCAATTTAGCTGGTTAAATGGAATTATAGTATTAGTTATCTTGCTTTTAAGCAGGTTAGGGGAAATACACTCTACATCTCAATTACTAAAAAATAAATTAGGTTTTATTATAACTACCTCGATTTTCATTGACAAATCTATAATGAAAAACTATCGCGCTATTGAGGATTTCCGTAAAATTTACTTTTTTATTTGAAAAAGATTTCTAGACCAAACCTAAGTCTTTGAAAATCACTGCAAGTTCAATATTGGTGTTAGCCGAAAAATTTTCTCTTAAAACTTTTAATCTTTTTTCAATGGTACTGATACTATTGGGTTTGATATTATTCTGGGTAAGAATGACACTAATTTCTTCTTGGGTTTTTCCTTCACATAAATACTTAACCAAATTGACATCATACGCATCAAAACTAGAAATTTCTTTGTTTTGTTTCATTCTTTGTTGAACATCATAGGAGATATAATGCGTTCCATTTTCAATTGCTTTCAATGCATTGTGCAATTCATTGCTATCATTTCTTCCTTTTTGCACATACGCATCAATTTGGAAATTTTCAAAAAAGCTTTCTACGCGCATCGGCTTATCTTCCACGGTAAAAACCAAGATTTTCACGGGTATTTCTGCCTCTCTGATGGCTTTTATTAAATCTTCCCCATTGGCCAATTTCACTTCTCTGTAATCGGTTTGGAAGGATAAATCTGTAATCAATAAATCAAAAGGTTCTTGGTCTAATTCTGCTTTTTTCAATTTTAACAAAGCATCATCACAATATCTTGTATGAACAAAATTAGCATCTAAAAAACTTTTGATCGTATTTTCAATTCCTTTGCTTATACTATCAATGTCTTCTGAAATAAGTATTTTTTGTAAAGATTTCATACGCGTTAGTTGTGATGGTTTAGGCAGATTAGAATTCAGACGAGTTCAAAGGAATTTTGATAGTGATATGAGTTCCATTTTGGCTGTTCTTGTCCATCATCCATTCGCCTTTTAACTTTTGAATTCGATTCGTAAACAAATTTAGTCCACTTAAATCAAGTTTCCTATTGGGTTCACTTATAAATCCATTGTCATTATAATTGATTTTCATTTCAAATTTATTAATTTCTATGAATATATCCATTTCTGAAACATCATTGGGTTTTTTCATAGACGTTAGGAATTCATCTACCGCTTTGTAAATATCGATTCGCTTGTCCAGATTAATTTTTTTCCAATGTTTAAATCTGAAAGGATTGACATTTATGCTGACTTTTTCCGTTTGGTGAGAATGAATTAATTTTTGCAATTCTATACCAAAATTATTGCTATGCATAAAGAAACTATTCTCTCTAGAAATATTTCTAGACATGCGATACACTTTTTGCATGCGTTTGAGTAAAAGTTCCTTGTTGGAAGGGTTTTCTTCAGTCAAATAGGTTTCTATATAATTGATAATTTTGTCCAATCCTTTGGATATTTCCTTACTTACTTTCTCCGAAATGTTTTTTTCCGTTTGACTAATTTGTTCAAATAAAAAGTTTTCATGTTTGATTTTCTGCAGTTTGGAATAGTGGAATATATAAAATATAAACGCCAAAATTCCGACTATTAAAAGAATCAAATACAATCTTGAGAACAAGATTTTTTCTTTTTCAGCCTTGGATTGAATGAGTAGTAGTTCATTTTCATGCTTATTTAGTTCAAGTTCGTAAGCAGATCTAGAAAAAGAATTTGTTTTTTCATTTTGTGCCAATTCTAATTGATCTTTGTATGCAATGAATTCAAGGGTATATTGTTTGGCTTTTTTCGGATTTTCTATTCGAATTAAATGATCATAAGCTAGTTGTAGGTATCGATTTGAATTGTGAATTTTGGCTAGCCTCAATAATTCATTTCCAGTTTCAATGGCCATTTTGGTGTTGTTTTGACTTAGGTAATAACGAGTCAAGGTTTCCAAGGATTGAAGGATGCCTATATTGTTTTTAATGATTTTTCTAATTTTTAATGCTTCCAAAATCTGTGAGGAATCAACCATGTCGCTTTGTTTTTGCAACAACATGCTTTGTTTGGCATTCATGAGATAGGAATAAAACGAACTATCTTCTTTTAATTTAATGATCCCAAATAATTCTTCATAGATTTTTTCTGCTTTGTCAAATTCTTGATCTTCAGATCGTATATGCGCTATGTTTGATTTTGCTACTGTATAATTGTGAAAGCTTAAGGAATCCTTCGCCACTTTTTCAAACCATTCAATTGCACGTTGATTATCCTTTTGTAAGGTTGCGAAATAGCCGTAAGTTAATTGAATGAAGTTTTTTAAGCTATCCTTATCATTTTTTGGTACATATTTAGACGCTTCATGCAAATATTGATCTGCGTAATTAAAATCTCCAAACTCTGCATACATCATAGCTAATTGTCGTAAGGTTCGAACAACCATGGTTGTATCGCCTAAAGATTTAAAATCTTGTAAAGCCTTCTCAAAATAGGAATGCGCTAAATTTTCTCTCATCTCACGCATGTGAACATTTCCAATTCTGAAATAGGCAGAAGCTGAATAATATTTATTGTTTTTTAAGTTTGCATCACGAATTTGTTTGGTATCTGCCTGAATTAAACTATCGTAATTCAAATCACTTAGAAATTTTTTGCCTTTTTCATGTTGTTTTTTTAATTGTAGCGAATCTTCATTAAACTCTACTAAATTTTTGTTGGAAGATTGGCCAATTTTATTTTCCTTTTTACATTGTATGAGTAGGAAAGCCACCAAAGTAAGCAATATAAAAGTTGATATGATTGAACCTAATTTCATCGCCAATTATTTTCCAATTTCCAATTCATATTTAAAACCTTTTTCAGATGGAATGATTTGACCTTTTCCTTTGATGATTTCCAATCGTTTTTGAATGTTGATCATTCCATTGGCATTTTGAGGTTGTTTATCATGGATCCCTATTCCATTATCGGAATAGTTAAAAATCATGCTATATTCCTGAAAATTAAATCGTAAGGAAACAAGGCTCGCTTGACTATGTTTGCGCATATTGGTCAATAATTCTTGCAGAATTTTGTAAAAATGCAATTTCACATCAGAGGAATATTCTTTCCAAGCATCTTCTTCAAAGCCCACAAAGATGATGTTGGTTGATTCATTTTTATAGTACGAAACCAAACTGAAGATTTCGTTGGCATAATTTTCATCTGTATTGATGGCTTGACTTTCGCGCGAAATGTCTTTGGAGAGTTTGTAAATTTTATCAATTTTATCAATCAATTTTTCCTTGTTTTCTTGGTTTTGAATGATCTGATTTCCATCGATGAATGAAATGGTTTGGTAGAGGGAATTGGCCAATTCATCATGAACTTTCCGAGCCAATTTCTGTTCCGCATTTTGAATTTCGACAATTAATTTCTTTTTGTTTTGAATGCGTATGGAACGAACATAATTTAGGAGTAGAAATATGCTTAATAATCCAAATAAGAGCAATAATATGATAATATTTTGATTCCATTTTAATGCTGCATCATGGGTTAAAATTTCCTTTTGCAATTGCGCATTTTCTTTTCGTTTTTCGTTGATTTCAAATCGAATCGTTGCAAACTCAGCGATATGATGATCTCTGACATTATCCAAACTATCGCGAAGATTCTTATAGGCAATCGCATACTCTTTAACTTTGGAAGATTGATCATATTGTATCAAATACTGAAGCGCTTCCAATCGGTTTCTATGGTCTTTTAATTGGGTTGCAACACTCAACAAGGAGTCCGCATATTGTATGGCTTTTGAATTGTCTCTATGCTCATAAAATTCTGTCAAGCTTGAATAGGAACCAAGTAATCCACGTATATCCTTTGTGTTTTTACGAATTCGTAATGCCTGATAAAACATATCAGAATTTGCGTTCCTTGGATTTTCTTTAAAATCCAAATAAGCTCGATTGTCCAAATAGGATGTGTATTGCTTTTCTCGGACAAGTTTGTAAAGTTCTTCTTCCATCTGGTTCAATACAGCTCGAGCTTTTTGATAATTTTCTGGATTTTTTTCTCCTAATTTTGTGTAGTTGTACACCAAATTGTTCATGATGCCGTATCGATCTTCTGATTGAATCGAATCTGAAATGGATTCTTGATACCAACGGATGGCATCTTCATAATCTTTCTGAATGGTTGCGGTATAACCCAATATCGAATAAATATCAGCTCTTTTTTTATACGCATCTGTCGGTATGAAATCCAATATGGCATTGGCAGTTTTACGAGCACCGATAAAATCTCCTACTTGGGTTTGTATCAGTGCCATTCCACGCATCGTCTTCACAATTCCCGCACTATCTGAAAATTCTAAAAAACTTTTTCTGGCGCGGTTGAAATAATAATACGCAGTATCATTGTTGATGTTTACATAATGATAAATCCCTTTGTAGAATTGGGATTCGGCAAAATAATAAGGATTTTTTTTCGCTTGACTTAAACTTTCCAATTGGGAAGAGTAAGAATAAACGGAATCAAATTGATTAACCTTTACATATTTTTTAATGTAATTCTGTTGAATTTTTAAACTGGATGAATCAACACTTATTTGAATAGTTTTTTTTCTTTCCAGATCGGGATTTGAATCCTGACAACTGAAAATAAAGAAGATGAACAAAACATATAGGTAAAAGTTCTTCATACGATTGGAAAGAAAGGACAAATTTAGGTCAAAAAAAACTCTACCAATCGGTAGAGTTTTTAAGTCCTTTATTTTATTTGACGATTTTCATTTCATCCAATAGATATCCGGCTCCAGCAAACTTATCAATGATAAATAAAATGTAGCGAGCATCTACCATGATGTTTCGGCAAATCTCCGAATCATAGTGCAAATCACTCATCGTTCCTTCCCATACACGGTCAAAATTCAATCCGATTAAATTTCCGTCTTTATCCAAAGCTGGACTTCCTGAGTTTCCTCCAGTTGTATGATTGGATGCGATAAAGTTAACAGGCATTTGCGCTTTTTTGCCTTTTCCGATACCATAGACGCCATAGTCTTTTGATTTTTCTAAATCAATTAGTTTCTGAGGCAAATCAAATTCATAATCTCCTGGAACATATTTCGCAATCACACCATCTAAATAGGTTTGATGCTCGTATCTGTTTGGACGGTCAGAAGGTTGGTAACCATTGACCTTACCATAGGTAACACGAAGTGTTGAATTGGCATCTGGGAAAATTTTCTTGTCTGGAAACATTTCCAATTGTCCTTGCATATAAATGCGTTGCAATTCGTTCATCTGTTCTACACTCGCAGCCAATGTTGGTTCCACTTTGGTTTCGTAAGCATCTCTGATTTTTTTGATTTCTTGAATCAATGGATCTTCTTCCAAAGCTTTGATTAATTCTACTTCATTCTCAAAAATTTCCTGAGTATTTTGAACCAAATTCAAACCATTGATTGATTTTTTTCCAGTCAAAATTGAATTTTGAAAGGTTGAAGCATTTAGTTGAATTTTTTGGTCTGGTAAGAATTCCGATGGAAGTTTTTTCATATACAAATCCATCAAAGCCAATGATACTTCTTGATCCAAATCAGCATCGTAATCCTTGTATAGATTTTTCAAGGCATTGGCAATTCTATTTTTGTTTTCTGCGAATTTTTCGCTTCCATACGTATCCAATAAATTACTCAATTGATACGCCATGCGGAAGGTTTCTGAATTTCTGAAAATTACTTCATCAAAATAAATATCAGCGATTTTATAGGATTCTAAATCTTCATACAATTTGTACAATACTGGTAAAACATGAGCGTATTTTTCTAAATGTTCCGAATTGTTTTTCAAACGATTGATAAATTCCTCTTCATATTTTTTACGAAGATCTGCAGCACCCGATTTTTGAAGTCCTAAACTTTCTCCTCTCCATTTTTTCCAAGCATTGGAAATTCGAGCATATTTAGATGCATATTTAATACGAGTCGCATCATCTGTTTTCATTTTATCGCTCAAAATTTTGATGGCAACATCGCGAATTCCTACACGTGCTGGATTGATGGAATTTACTGCTTGCTCCAAGGCAATGGCTGGTAAATATTCATCTGTCACCCCTGGAAAACCATACACAAATGTGAAATCACCTTCTTTTACACCTTTGATTGAAATCGGTAAGAAGTGTTTTGGTTTGTAAGGAACGTTGTTTTCGGAATATTCAGCAGGTTGATTGTTGGCATCTGCATAAATTCTGAACAAAGCAAAATCACCTGTATGTCTTGGCCAAGACCAATTGTCTGTGTCCATCCCGAAATTCCCAATGCTGCTCGGTGGAGCTCCTACCAAACGAACATCTTTGAACGTTTCTGTGACAAATAAATAGTATTTGTTGCCTTTGTAAAATGGACGAATAAAAACCGATTGAAATGGTTGTTTGCTTGTATTTTCAATTTCTTTTTCTGTATTGGCTTTCACCAAAGCATTTCTTTGTTCAATCGTCATTGAATCATCCACTCCATGTAAAATTTTGGATGTAACGTCTACGATATTGATAATGAAAGTAGCTGTCAAACCTTTATTGGGAAGTTCTTCTGAATTATTTTTGGCCCAAAAACCATTTTTTAAATAATCATTTTCTAAACTGGAATGAGATTGAATTTGACCATAACCACAATGATGATTGGTCAACAATAAACCTTGAGAAGAAATCACTTCAGACGTACAGCCTCCTCCAAAATGGGCAATCGCACCATTAATACCCGAACCGTCTGGTTTGAATATATCATTGGCACTAATTTTCATTCCCATTGCGGTCATTTCAGCTTCATTTAGTTCTGTGGGAATCCACATACCGCCCCCTTGCTGTTGGGCATTGAGAAATCCGGTCCACAAAAGTGCAACGAATACTAAAAGTTTAATTTTTGTCATTTTATTTAATCGTTTTTTCAAAACTACTAAAATTATCAGAATCACTCAATAAAAAAGGGTTTCCATTGCGGAAACCCTTACATATTTAACGTATCAAGTTTTTACTGCTTGATCATTTTTACTGTTTTGATTTCTTTATTGGTTTGAATTCTTACCAAATAAGTTCCTTGAGCAATTGAACGAACATCAATTTTTCCTTGTTGAACATTTTGGTAGGTTTGAATTAATTTACCAGACAAATCAAATACTTGAACGGATTGGATTGTGTGTCCGCCCGAAATATGGAGTATATCGCGAACTGGATTCGGATAAATCAGGAATTGATTCGCAAACTGATCATGGATGCCTAATTCGAAATATACCGTCACGCCAAATAATTCACTTTCACATCCATCAACAATCTGACTAACATAATACGTAGTTTCATCTTCTACAAGAGTGGAAGAGTCCAATACAATGGTTCCTTCAGGATCTGCATACCAAACTAGGGTACCTGTATAATTCACCTCAAGATCTGCTAAAGTTGTACCTGGATCTACAAATTGAATCTCTACGCCCGTTGGAGCATCTGGAGCTTCGTTTACGGTAACATCTACTTGAATTTTTTCGGATTCACAATTTGTACTAGATCCTGTTTGTACAGTCCAATTGTAAAAGAAGTAATAAACATCAGAATTGGTATTGGAGTTATTAATAGTTCCACCTGTTACCGTTCCAACATCCCCAATTGGATAAGGAAATCCAGGATGTGAACTTGAAAATTCTCTCACCATAATTGGACTTTGAGATGCAACCAAGCGATAGGTGTTTCCTGCTTCAACTGAGAAGTTCAAAGGAACTTCAAATTGTACGGGAGTTGAAGAATTTCCAGCAGGACAAGCTACCGTAGTTTCCTCTATAACATTCCAACTTTCATCTAAAAGTTTCATAACCAAATTTCCTGGTGTGGCAGAAGCTAAATAAACATCAACAGAATTTATCGTGAAAGCTTCAGTGGTTGTAAAAGACAATCCCCAAGGCGAGGTTCCGGCAACAACAGAAGAATTGCTAGTAGAACTTGGAGCTACTCGTGCACCACCTTCAATAATTTCTCCTTCAGACTCCCCAAATGAAACTGCCTGTACCCAATAAGAAGTATTGGAAGCTAAAGCAGGTGTTGTGAAACTTGATCCAGTAAAAATAGGAGTTGTGGATGTTGCCGAATCGTACCAATAGACTTCATCTCCATTGGAAGTTGCCACTAAAGTTGCTGTAGAACCTTCACAAATAGGGTCAACTGCAGCTACAGATAGGGTTGGTGTTGTACATCCTTCTGACGGTGATAAATTCAACCTTGTAAAATATTGTGAACTTCCCGTTTTGATTACCGTGCTTGCTCCAGTTGCGGGATTCATTTTATGGATTCCTGATCCGTTTGTGAAAAGAATGCTACCGTCTCCCAATTCGATAACACCTCTTGGACTATCTTTGGACCAATAGTCCATTTGTACACCCGTTTCAATATTAAATAAGTAGATTCCTGCAGGTGAACTAAAATTGGCTACCAAAAGATTACCATCTGAATTGAAATTTATTTGTTGCGCAAAGTTTAATACATTGGGTGCAACAAAATTGCTCACAAAATTCCCTGAATAATCTCTAATTTCAATGGGTGATCCTCCTGAAATATAGGATATATAGACAGAACCATTTCCATCATCTAACACATCAAAGCTTGATTTTCCTCCTGTGGTGAAATTTCCCAAAGGAGTTCCATTGGTGTCAAATCTCACAATTGCATTGCCAGGCGCACCTCCACCTGAATCAGCATTGGTCACCCAAACCTCTGATTCATTAATTAAATTTAAACCTTTGATATTATCCATACCATTGGTCAAACTGCTTAAATAGTTTCCTTCTAAATCAAAACGATAAATGGCATCTGTATTTTGATCCGTAATCCAAATTTCATTTCCAATTTGCGCTATTCCCTTTGGAGTTCCAGGATTGAGAGCGTTTAGGTCAATGAATTGAGGATCTTCAATTTCTCCAGTTTGTTCATTTAAAAGCAATACATAAGGATCTTGTATGACAAGAATTTTTTCTTGTGCAAGTAAATGAATTTGTACAAATAGGAAAATTCCTAAAAAAAATAAAAGTTTTTTCATTTGATAAAGTTTTTAAATATTTTGATTCCTAAAGTTACATGATTTTCACTGTTTCAACTAATTTTGCTATACTTTAACAACTGTATTAATTACTCAAATAATTAGCTCATGAAAGCTATCTTTATTGCATTTTTTAGTTTTTTCATCCTTCAATCATGTACCGTCACCGAACGTATGGTTGTTTCCGAAACGGGAATGATCGATTATGAATCAGAAATCAATATTTCGGAAATGATAGGGTTGATGTATCCACAACATGTAAAAGATTCTTTGACAGAGATTGGCCAATTCCCAATTGACTCTACGTTTAATTATGTAGATGCCGATAAATTCTTTCAATCGAACAGGGAAGAAATGTCAGATGCTGAAAAGGATTTTTTCAAGGTGATGGACAAATCCTTTGTCAACATCAAAGTTGATGACAATAAAGGCTTAATAAAGTTTGTTACACAACAAATGAATGTCAAAGATTTTAATGCCTATTGGAACAGATTTGATTCTAAAGTTCTAGAGATGGAAAAAAATGATCCAGAATTGGCAAAGAAAGTTGCAGATGGAGCAAAGTTTACATCCATCAACGTCAAATATGATGGGAAATCTTTTCAACGAATTACCAATCCGGTTTCCACCAAATATCTTACTCAAGATAGCGAAATCTTTGGCGGAGAAGAAATGCTAAATTTTCTAACGTATAAAATGGAATATCATTTTCCGAAACCTGTGAAGAAAACCTCTATTGAAAATGCAACCTTTAGTTTGGATCGTAAAACCATGTGGGTAGAAGTTCCTTTAAGCGAAGCAATTTCAAACATGGAAAAGTATAATTTCACTGTCGAATTTGAATAAATTATGAACACCAAATTATTGGGTAGATATTCCCAACTTCATTTGGCTCATATTCACAAAGGCGTTTTGAGCGAAAATGGAATTGAATCTTTTTTGTTTGGGGAAAATTTCATGAATGCAGCTCCTTATTTTACGGGTATTTTAAATGCTGGTATTGAGTTGAGAGTAAAAGAAGAGGATTACGACAAAGCCATGGAAATTTTGGCCATTGAACAGTCAGAAAGCTTAAAATGTCCAGAATGTCAATCGACCAATTTGGATTTCTCTTATGGCAAAAACAAGATTTCTATAATAATGTTTTCAATTTTATCAGCAATTTTATTGGTTTTGCCCTTCGGGAACCTACAAAGACAGTATTTTTGCAAGGATTGCGGATTTAAAATGAAGAAATGAGCAGAGATATTCAATTCAAAGATTTAGGAATACAACAAGATTATCAAACAACTTGGGATTTTCAGGAATCCTTATTAGCCAAAACTGTAGCTATAAAATCTCAAAACAGAGAAAAAGAAAAATTGGGTCAATCTGATTTTTTGGATACGCCCAATTATTTGTTTTTTGTGGAGCATCCTCATGTGTATACCTTGGGGAAAAGTGGACATATCGAAAACCTTTTGGCCAATCAAGATTTTCTCCAAAAAATTCAAGCAAGTTTTGTGAAAACCAATCGGGGAGGAGATATTACTTATCACGGTCCAGAACAATTGGTCGGCTATCCGATTTTGGATTTGGATAATTTCAAACCAGACATTCATTTGTATATGCGAAATTTGGAGGAAGTCATCATCAAAGTTTTGGAGCAATATGGATTGAAAGGCGAACGATCCAAAGGCGAAACGGGCGTTTGGTTGGATGTCGGAAAACCCTATGCGCGTAAGATTTGTGCCATGGGCGTGAAAGCTTCAAGATGGGTAACCATGCATGGATTTGCGTTGAATGTTAATACCGACATGAAATATTTCGAATACATCATTCCTTGTGGGATCAAAGACAAAATGGTCACTTCCTTGGAACGAGAATTAGATCGAAAGGTTTCCATGGAAGAAGTGAAAAACTTTACTCAAAAAGCTTTCGAAGAAGTTTTTGAGGCAACTATTATCCCTTACCAATCCTAACGAAATATGACCGATTACATCAACCTAAACCGAGATTCTTGGAACAAAAGAGCCGAAGTTCATTTCACGTCAGAATTTTATGATGTGGAAGGTTTTCTCAAGGGAAAATCTTCTTTGAATTCCATAGAATTGGATTTGTTGGGTGATGTTTCTGGGAAATCGATCTTGCATTTGCAATGTCATTTTGGTCAAGATTCTCTTTCTTTAAGTAGGATGGGAGCCAAGGTGACGGGAGTCGATTTGTCGGATAAGGCAATTGATTATGCGAATGAATTAAACACTAAATTAGGTCTTGATGCCGAATTTATTTGTTGCGATGTATATGATATTCCGAAGCATTTGAACAAAAAGTTTGACATCGTCTACACATCTTATGGAACGATTGGTTGGTTGCCCGATTTAGATAAATGGGCAAAATTGATTCAAGACTTTCTTCTACCAAATGGAAAGTTTGTGTTTGTGGAATTTCATCCGTTTGTTTGGATGTTTGACGATGATTTTACCCATGTTAAATATCCGTATTTCAAGGACGAACCCATTCATGAAATTGCTGATTCAACTTATTCAGATGGTGAATTAGATTCACCAATTGAAGATGTCTCTTGGAATCATAGTTTAAGTGAAGTCTTTCAAGCCTTGTTGGACAATGGAATGAGAATCGATTCTTTTGAAGAATTGGATTATTCGCCCTATGATTGTTTCAACAAAACAAAAGAAATCGAAAAAGGGAAATTCATCATCGAGCCTTTGGGAACTAAAATTCCTTTAGTTTATAGTTTGACTGCGACTAAAGTTGGTCAATAAACTGAATGAACAAATGTTGAATATCATGGAATTCAATCAAATCAATAGATTCTCCCGTATCCAAAGGATCATGATAATGACCTTTTCCGCCCAAGGTATAGATGAAAAAGGAGGGAACCCCTTTCAGATAAAACGGACAATGATCGGAATTACAAGCTTCACCTCGTTTCTTAATTTGTTTTACATATTGATGTTGGGAATTGATTTCATTTAATACATCATATTCTTTGGTGAAAATTGCGCTATTGACAATTTGAATTCCTTCTTCGCCAGCGCCCATAATGTCAAAATTTAGTAAGAATTTGATTTTATTTAAATCGATTAACGGATTATCCACGAAATATTGGGAACCCAAAAGTCCAGCTTCCTCTGCCGCAAAAGCAATGAAAACCATATCATGTTCGGGTTGGTTTTCTGTATAATGTTTCGCCATACTTAACATGAAAGCGGTTCCGCTCGCATTGTCATTGGCTCCAGGGAAAATCGTATTTCCGACTTTTCCTAAATGGTCGTAATGCGCCGTGATTACCACCAAGGAATCTGAGTTTTTACCAGGAATAAATCCTATAACGTTGGAAACTTTATAAGCAGGATTGAATTCTGATTCGATTTGATAATGATCAATTTTCAGATTTTCCGAATAGTAATGGTCTTTGATGAAAAATCGATTGATTTCTTTGGGTTGTTGAGATAATGAAGCCGTTAATTTTTCCTTAGAAAAGTAAAAAATTGCGCGATCCTTGTTTTCTTCTGGTCGATAAAAATTTGCCCAATGCTTATAATATTGGTTCAAAGAATCTACTTCGAAATGATGCGGCGGAAAGACAATGTGTTTTTGATGTTGTCCCACCATATCCTGATAAATAAATTCCTGGAAGGATTTTTCAGATTCTAAAGCTTTTTGATAGTTCTTCGGATTGAAATTATAGATTTCCTTTTGCTGAAATATTTGCCCATTGGAACTTGGATCGACCAAGAAATCGATTCCATAGACTAAGTTCTTCCCGTTGAGTTTCAATTCGGCTTTTTGAATGATGTTGATGGACATTTCGAATTCCTGAAAATATGAATTATTCAAAGGTTGTACGCTCATTTTTTGAAATTCTTCAGCAATGAATTCAGCTGATTTACGCATCCCATCATCTACGTATCCGCGTCCTGAAAATTTTTCAGAAGTCAATTCATCCACAATTTTTCGCGCATATTGCTTGTCAATATTTTGGGCGTTTCCTAGGAAGCTAAGAAAGAATCCAATAAATACTAGAAAATGTTTTTGCATCATTCAATTTCAAATTTTAGGTCTAAATTACATATAACTCGCAAAAAAAATGCCCATAATTTCTTATGAGCATTTCGTTTATTGTGTAGATCATTTATCCATTGATTGCTTCAACGCTTTCAATTCTTCCTGGAAGCATTTCTTTCAACATGGTTTCAATTCCGTTTTTCAACGTAATGGTTGAAGATGGACATCCTGAACAAGCTCCTTGTAGTAACATTTTGGCTGTTTTGGATGATTCATCAAATTCAATTAATTCAATGTTTCCTCCGTCTCCCGCAACGGCAGGTTGAATGTATTCCGCAATGATATTTTTGATTTCTACTTCGATATCCGTGAAACTTTCCTTTACATAAGGATTTTCAGTATTTCTATGAATCGGAACAAAATTATCCTCGACCAATTTCTTATCTGCTTGAATAAATTCCAATAGGAAATAACGCAATTCCAATGCAATTTCATTCCAATCGGCATCGGCTACCTTTGTAATTGAAATATAATTATCTGCCACAAAGACTTCTTTCACATAAGGAAAAGAAAACAAAGCTTCTGCAACTGGAATTTGAGTCGCTTCATCTATAGATTTCGCCTCTGCCATTCCATCAAATAATAATTTATTGGTCACAAATTTCATTACGGCTGGATTGGGTGTCATTTCGGCATACATGGTCAATGGATCTTGAGATTGTGCACGCATCACAATGGTTCCATCTTTTAAATGTTTGTCTACGATTGCTTTCAAATCATCTGCCACCATTTCCCAATCAACCACATCGGTTTTTTGAATGGCAACAAAATTTGCGGTTATATAAACTTTGGAAATAAAAGGAAAATCCAATAATTCTTGCGCTAACAATGAATCTTCTAATGATCCATTTCGATCCAATTCCAAACTGCCTGCGGTCAAGGTTTCATCGCAGACAAATTTCATAATATGTGGATTGGTTGTATTTTCTAAATATACTCTTAACATGCTGCAAAAATACGTCAAGTTTGTATATTTAGCTTCTTAAATTGATAGTTATATTTTATGGCGATAGTGAGAGAATTACAAGGGAAAAAACCCGTATTTGGTGAGAATTGTTTTGTTGCTGAAACGGCTGTTATTGTGGGTGATGTTCAGATGGGCGATGATTGTAGCATATGGTACAATGCTGTTTTACGAGGCGATGTGCATTACATCAAAATGGGCAATAAAGTGAATGTTCAAGACAATGCAATGATTCATTGTACCTATTTGAAATGTCCAACAAACATCGGGAACAATGTTTCCATCGGGCATAATGCAGTGGTTCACGGATGTACGATTCATGATAATGTTTTGATCGGAATGGGTTCTATTGTGATGGATGATTGTGTGGTTGAATCCTATGCCATTGTTGCTGCTGGAGCTGTAGTAACGCAAAATACACATATCAAAGAAGGTGAATTATGGGCGGGAATTCCTGCGAAAAAAATTGGGATGGTTTCTCAAAATTTGAAAGAAGGTGAAATCGAACGAATCGCTAATAATTACGTGAAATATAGTGGTTGGTACAAGGAAGAGAATTAGTATTAAGTATTAAGTATTAAGTATTAAGTATTAAGTATTAAGTATTAAGTATTAAGTATTAAGTATTAAGTATTAAGTATTAAGTATTAAGTA